>JBDKTF010000025.1:0-3694 GCA_039680295.1 Anaerolineaceae bacterium | reverse complement strand
CCTTCCACCGTTGACAGGCGGGTGCAAGCAGGGTAATGTTAAAGGCGATGAAACAATCCCTTCTTTTTCAACCTGCCTCTCTGAGTGTAAGCGAGATTACACGCTATCTGCGCCAGCTCTTTGAGAGCGACGAGATCCTGCAGGATGTGTGGGTGACCGGCGAGATCTCCAATTTCTCCCGACCTTCTTCAGGACATCTTTATTTCACCCTGAAAGACAGCGGCGCGGCACTGCGTTGTGTGATGTGTCGCAGCACTGCGACGCGGCTGCGCCTTTCAATGCAGGACGGCATGGCGGTGGAGGTGCACGGCAGCATTGGCATTTACGAAGCGGGCGGCAACTACCAGCTGTATGCCGATCTGATCCGCCCGGCGGGGGAAGGCGCGCTGTATCAGGAATTTCTGCGTCTCAAGGCGCTGCTGGAAACCGAAGGGCTGTTTGACGAGGAACGCAAGCGACCCATTCCTGAGCGTCCGCAGCGCATCGGCATCATCACCTCGCCCACCGGGGCGGCGCTGCAAGACATGCTCAACACGCTGCGACGGCGTTATCCGCTGGCGGAAGTGATCATTGCCCCCACGCCCGTGCAGGGGGTGGAAGCGCCTCCCGCGCTGGTATCTGCGCTGGAACGCCTCAACCGGGTGGCGCATCCCGATGTGATCCTGCTGGCGCGCGGCGGCGGTTCCATTGAAGACCTGTGGGCGTTCAATGACGAACGGGTGGTGCGCGCGGTGGCTGCTTCAACAGCGCCGGTGATTACCGGGGTGGGGCACGAAACCGATTTCACGCTGGCGGATTTTGCCGCCGATTTGCGCGCGCCGACCCCCACGGCTTCTGCCGAACTGGCGACCCCCAACGCCGCTGATCTGCACGCTGAAATTAACGACCGCCGCGCCCGGCTGGCGCAGCGAATGACTCTCTACCTGGGCGATTTGCGCTGGCGAACCCGCGAGCAAAAACAGCATCTCCTGCAGTTTTCTCCGGCGCAGCGTATTCGTTCTGACCGCCAACGGTTGGACGATCTGCTGCGCCGCGGCTCATTGGCGGTGACGCACCGCCTGGCGCTCGAACGTGCCAGACTGGCGGGTGACAGCACCCGTTTGAACGCGCTCAGCCCCCTGGCAGTATTGGAACGCGGTTATGCCGTGGTCTCACGGTCTGCCGACGGCAGGCTGCTGCAAAACGCCGCGGACACCGCTGTTGGCGAAGATGTGCGCATCCGTCTGCACCGCGGCAGCCTGGATGCACGTGTGGAACGTACCCATTCGGATGATTTCAAAAACGAGGTAGAATCATGACCGCTCCCGTTCCTGTCGAATCTTTGACCTATGAACAGGCTTTTCAGGAAATGGAAAGCATTATCGCCGCGCTGGAAAACAATCCTTCCAGTCTGGAAGAAGCCATGCACCTGTATGAACGCGGACAGGCGCTGTCGGTGCATTGTTCGGAACTGCTCGACAAGGCAGAATTGAAAATCCAGCAACTTTTCGGAGACACGCTCAGCGCGGTTCCTGAGCAGGAATGAAAGACATGTCTTTTGGCAGCATTTTACACAACCAGGTATTGATTGCAGCCCTGATCGCCTGGATGATGGCGCAGAGCATTAAACTGCCCATCGATTACATCAAAAACCGGGAATGGAATTGGGCGCTGCTGTTCAGCGCGGGGGGAATGCCCAGTTCACATTCCGCGCTGGTGGTTTCGGTGGCGCTGGCGACAGGTTTATTCCAGGGTTTTGATTCTCCTGTGTTTGCGCTGGCAGTGGCAATCGCCATGATCGTCACCTACGATGCATCGGGGGTACGCCGCGAAGCGGGTATCCATGCGCAAAAGATTAACATGCTGATTCGAGATGTTTTCGAGGGACAACCGATTACAGAAGATTCGTTGAAAGAAGTGTTGGGACACACCCGTCTCGAAGTGCTGGCTGGCACGCTGTTGGGGATTGGCGTTTCCCTTACCTATTGGCTGATCTGGCGCTGATGCGGCGTTTGATGACGCCCAGCAGTTGACCGAGCTCGGGCACGCGCAAAATCACAACCATCACCGCATAGACCGCCGTGCCAATTCCCACACCCCCCAAACCAATCCACCAGGGCGAAAGCCCCACCGTCAGGCGCAGCCACAGCGCCAGAACGACCGCCATGGCGAGAGATCCGGCGGCGGCTTCGCTAAATCCGCGCAGGATGCGGCTGCCCTGAAGTCCATGCAGGCGACGGCGCATCAGAACCAGCAGAGCGGTCATTTCCAACCCGGTTGCCAGCGAATTCGCCAGCGCCAGACCGCCGTGCGGCGCCCATCCCATCCGGCTGAAAAGGCTGGAAAATGCCAGGCTGAACGCAACATTCAGACTCATGGCGACGATCCCAACCCCCACAGGCGTTTTGGTATCGTGCAGGGCGTAAAAGGCGCGCGAAATCACTTCTACCACGCAGTGACCCACCAGACCGACGCCGTACCACAGAAGCGCCCATGTTACCAATTCCGTCGAATGTGCGTCGAAGGCGCCGCGCTGCAAGAGGAGCTGCACCAGCGGTACGCGCAGCAGCACCACGCCCACCGAAGCGGGCACCGAGAGCAGCAGCACGCCGCGCAGACTGGCTGCCAGCGAGGTGCGCATTTCTTCAGGGTGACCCTTCGCTACCTGCATCGAGAAGGTGGGCAGGGAGGCGATGGCGATCGATTGAGCGATCACGGCTTCGGGCATCATCATCAGCGTGAACGCGTTGGTCACGGCGGTGACACTACCCACCGCCATGCGCGACGCGAGACGAATGTTGACCCAGAAGTTCAACTGGGTCACAGCAACACCGAACAGACGCGGTCCCATCAGACGCGCCACTTCGCCGACCTCAGGAACATTGAATCCGAGGGTGAGCTGGTAGGATCCCCGCAGTCGCCGCAGCGCCGGGATCTGGATGAGCAGATGCATCAGCGCGCCGATCAAAACGCCGTATGCCAGCCCGAAGATGCCGAAGTGCGGCGCCAGCACGACCACCCCGAAGATCATTCCCAGCCCGTACATGGACGGGGTGAGGGAGGGAACCCAGAAGACCTGATGAGCGTTGAGAATGCCCATCAGCAGCCCGCTGATGCCAAAAATGGCGGCTGCCGGAAGAATCACGCGCAGGATCAGGACGGTCAGTTCAAACTTCGCCGGTTCAAGGACGAAGGCGGGCGCCAGCAAATACTGCACCAGTTCGCGGGCGAAGACTGCCGCCAACAGGCTCAAGAACACGAGGGCGATCAGTACCCAGTTGGTGATGGCAGAAGCCAGCCGCCACGCACCCTTATTGTCTTCACGCGCAAGAAAACCTGAAAAGGTTGGAATGAACGCAGACGACAATGCCCCACCCGCCACCAGGTTGAAGAGCGTCTCCACCACCCGGTTGGCGGTGTTGAAGGCGTCAATTTCAGCGCCTGTGCCGAAGGTGTAGTTGATCAGGATGGTGCGTACCAATCCGATGAGGTTGCTGAGCACAAATGCCAGCATCACGGTTCCGGTGGCGCGCGCGATCTGCCGGTTCGCCTGGCGGGCGGTTTGGGGTTCGGATGCTTCCATGCGGGTGATTATACAGCAAAGTCATTCGTCCTGCCGGGCATGTCTGGCTGACCTTTGCCATTTTCAATGCCTGAGGCTATACTATAATTCATACAGATAGTGATTGAGTCCTATTCGAAGCGGTATCGAGTG
>JBDKTF010000079.1:0-20218 GCA_039680295.1 Anaerolineaceae bacterium | reverse complement strand
GGTTGGGTGATTTTTTCCCACCACCGGGTTATATCCTGATACGAGAAGGACGGTGCAAGCACGGCAGCCACCAGCAGAATGATGACGCAAAAACCCGAGGTCAGAGCAATATCGAGGCGCACGTCTGTGGAGAAATCGACCTGCGCCGCGGTCCAGCGGCGTTCACGGTTAAGATGGGAAACATAGACAGTGAGGAGAAGAAGCGCAGCGAGCAGAAAGAAGAGCGGGACGATGCTTTTCTGCGTATAGCCAGATAATCCAGCGGTGACGAGCAGAGCTGGCAGCAGCCAGTAAATGCTGTTTTGCTGCCTCCGGTTTGACCATCCTGCCCAGATGCAGATCCATGTGAAGAGCAGCGTCCAGACCCAAACAATCACGAGGGGATCATAAACGGGCGAGCCGTTCACCAACTGGCGTATCCAGATGGCAAAACGGTAATAGAGAGGTGAAACGCTCTGAATAAATGACTTCCCCGCGAGGGCAAGAGATTGTGTATTGGGGCTGGTGAAAATAGGACCCTGAAATAAACGAAGCAGCCATTCGGAAAAAGCGAGCCAAATCCGAATCAAAGGCAGCCAGGCGTTTTGAAGCGTGAGGCTGAGCGCGCTGACACTGAAAAATAAAGACGCAGCGACATGTGCGAAAAAGGACTGGCGCCTCCCACCGGAAATAATTCCCCATACGAATCCGAGGGCGGAAAAAAGCAGCAGAAGCCACATATCGATTTCGCTGATTGTCTGCGAAAGACCGAAGACAGCGCCAATCAATCCGGCAGACAGCAGGATCAGTTCGATGGCATTCAGGGGACGGTTGTGATTCATGACAACCTGCGCCAGTCGGCTTCTTCAGGACGTTGAAGCGGAATGACCCTGCCGGTGGCAAGGGTGCGCCACTGCCATCGATAACGCGGATGGGAGACCTGTTCGACACGGTTCAACAAATCGGCGGTAAACACCGCATGAGGAATGCCCCACTGCTCGAGGACAGGCAGCAACGATTGCGCGGAGACTTTTCCCCCGAAACTGGCGGGATCGAGTAAAACAATGGTGGGGCGCATTCCCCGCACCATCAACGGCAGCAGAGATGGCATCCAATCTCCGGAAACGTCCGCGGTGATCAAAATCAGACTTGCGGTTTGCGGTAACGATTGCCGTAGATGGTTTAATGTATCGGCGATGGATTGATCACCCGTCACAACTGATGCCAGCGCATGCAGAATCGACATGCTCTGAGTCTTTCCGGAAGCTGAAGAAAGCCAGACAGGAGGCTGGCTGTTGCAAGCCAATCCCACCCGCAGACCTTGTTGAAGCCCCTGATCTGCCAGCGATGCAGCCAGAATGATGGCGGCTTCTTCTGAGAGATGATCACCAGAGCCGACCTGTACATGGACATTCAGATCGAGAATAATCCACCAACTCCCCGTGGGTACATTATCGAATGTCTTGACGAACCAGGAATCCTTGCGGGCAGACGTGCGCCAGTGAATCCACCTCAAACTGTCGCCATTCACATATTTGCGCACACCGGCGGACGCGGTGGTTTGTTCGAGCGCAGCCCGGGCAGGTTTGCCTTCACCTGCCTGACCGCCTGAAGCGACCTCTACGTCAGGGAGGGGCAGAATAGGGGGTGAAACCAGTATGGAAGCGTGGTCGGGATTATGGATGGTAACGGCGAAGATGCCGAATGGATCGCTCGTGGAAAGGGTGGTGGGACCGAGAGTAAACAACCCCCGGCGTGTACAGGTCTGATGCGTCTGCCAGGTGTTTCGACTGCTTCCCCCGATGCCTGTAGCACGGCTGACATTGTAATGTGGGAGGGTGGAGTGATCGTGTACCTCCACCCATAGAGCGGGAAAACCAGCGGTATTGACGAGCACGAAACGCTCTTCCAACGTATCACCAACGGTTGCCCACCCGTAACGGATTTCGCGCTCAATTCGCAAACCTTTTTCCAAAGAGCGCGCCCAAAAGTAGGCGATCAACCAGGCGCCACCCAGCGCAACCAACAGCATCACCCACCCGCGATAGGGGGAAATGATCTGGAGGATCAATGCGGCAATAACCAGCGCCAACCAAAGCGGAGAACGCAGTCTCATAACCGATCATTCTCCCCGGAATATTCAGTGTGTCAGGATTCCGGTATGTTGGAAGAGGTTTATTGGAGAGGTTGCCCGCAATTGGGGCAGATTTTTTCAGTACGGGTGACGATGAAGCCACAACGGCGGCAGGTGATGGGCTGTACATTGCCAAGGGGCGCACCGCAAGCAATGCAGTTGGATTCGCCGACCGGATTGGCGGTGTTACAATATTCACAGACCATGCGGCGAAGTCGTTCGGAAAGCTGCTGATTGGCGCCCGCCAGCCGGGCAGCCGAATCGATGACCTGCCAGACATCCTGGGTGAGCTGCAAATTTTCGATATCCTGGGCGACATCGTCAAGTCGTCCCAACAGGTTGAAAGGATTCCGCAGCGCAAACAGCGCTGTGATACCCAGACTGGCAGCGGTTCCAAGCAACGCCTGATTGCCTATCTGAACATTTACGCCATCTTCGAAGGTTTCCAGTTGAACGCTGAGGGCGGTTTGTCCTCCGGCGAGTGGTTGCGAGTAGGTCGCAATCTGGATGACCAGTTTATCGTCCGTTCCGTATTGCTGAACACGAAAATTACCGCGGTTGAAGTGGGCAATCAGAACGCGGGCGATATCTGCCGGGGTGAGCTTACCGTGATAGATGCGTTGTTCCATACAATCGATTATAATCGGGAAGTGAAATTTCTCAACAATTTCAGGAGTGATTATGCCAAAATTCTGGCTTAAATTACTGGCTGCTGGTTTCATTCTGGCTGCATTGGTGACGGCTTTGACCCTGGCGAAACCGGCGCAGGCGGAACCACTGGCGCAGCAGCCAACCGTGGCAGTGCCCACGGTGACAGGAACGCCAGTTGGGATTCTGGCGACCGTGAATCAGGATGAAGAGTTCGTCAATGTGAGGTCTGGACCGGGAACGTTTTACGACAAGATCGGACAACTTTTGCCGGGTCAGCAGATTCCGGTGAAGGGGCGAACCGAAGGCGGTTTATGGCTTCTCATTGATTACCCCGGTGTGCCGGGAAATGAGGGATGGGTGTATTCGGCAACGGTCAGTCTGACGCCGGGTGAACTGCAGGTGGTGGAACCGCCGCCAACGCCAACCCCCGCAATGACCAATACCATCAATCCGACGCTGGCAGCGCAATTTGTGATTACTGTGGCGCCAACCCGGTTACCCACATTCACAGCACCGGCTCCGCTTTCTGTGCCCACTTTCAATGCTTCATCAGGCACCTCAGGAGGGGCGGGCTTGCCGATGGGATTGGTGATTACCATCCTGGCATCGATCGGCGTACTTATGGGACTGGCATCACTCATTCGGGGAAGATAATTCCACTTTTCAGATCAATTTGCAGATTGGTTGAACATTAAGCGCTGTACTGCTTTCATGCAGTGGGCGCTTAATTTATGTCCAATATCGGAGGTGCAAAATTCCACATCCGCACCGGCGCGGCGGAGATGATCGACTGCATCATGCGCACGGTCGATGGAGATGACCTCATCGCGCAATCCGTGCGCGATGAGAATGCGTTTCCCTTCCAGCAAACGGTCTTTCAAAACCGTCTCGCTGCCGGATGGAAGGTATCCAGACAGGACTGCCAGACGATGAACACGTTCAGGATGTAATAATGCCATACAAAGGACCATCGCCGCGCCCTGACTGAAACCCATCAGATCCAACTGCGATACATTCACACCAGAACCCTTACTCCATGCATCCAGCCACGCGAGCACACCTTCCACCTGCGGACGAAAATCGTCGAGGGTCGAATGCTGTCCCTGCGTTGGAATAAACCAGCCGAATCCTCCATCCGGGGTGGGGAAAGGCGCTCGCGGCGCCAGATACCAGCGCGTGGTGGGGAAACGGCTCGTAAAAACATTCATCACGTTCTCATCACCCGACCAGCCGTGCATCAACAGCATCGCTGGGGCATCCAGAACAGAATCATCCGGCGGCTGCACGCGAAATGTCCAACCGTTTTCTACGAGGATCTCGGCATTATTTTCGATTGGCATTCTTCACGACCTTTTCCAGCAACCATAAAATCACGATGACCATTAAAATGGGAAGCAGCGCCGCGCCGAAGCAGAGAAGACCGGTTACGGCAGCATCTTTGCCATAGCGCCAGTAGATCAGTCCATCTCCTACGACAAAAATCAGGATCAAGGCGCCAAAAATCAAACGTGTGGTGGTTTGACGGGCATAATGTCGCAAATCACGGCTCATACGTTCTCCCATTTCCTGGTGGGCGTTCGAACCCTCCCATCCATGCTATTATATAATACGCCGGTTTAAATCCAATCAGGAGAATGCACCATGTCCAACGAAACCAAGCCTGCTGAAAGCCGTGAAAGTTCATCACCTGTGGTTACAAGAGCAGTCGCCGCCGGTCTGGCGGGACGGTCCTGTGAGGTGTATTCTTTTTCAAACGTGGAAAAGATCGGACTTAAGGCGGTGGGCGCGTTACCGCAGGCGGTCGGACGCTGGTTGATTCCCCAGATTCAACCACAGACAGCCTATTCAGCAGACGCAGTGGAGGGGATTTCAATCGAAGACCTGGTGGCGGAGCGTGTCCGAGATTACGACAACCTGCCCGGAAAATTCCCCGCTGTGCTGATGGGTGTGGCGCAAGGAGGAACCACGGCGCATCTGGCTTTGGACCTTGGAGCGCCGTTTCTGCCGCAGGCGTTTGTGTTGACGCTGAAAGGCGGATCGTACGACGGCAGTGTGGAGCCGTATTTTCATCGGTCTGCCGACCTGGCATTGCGATTCGCGGATCGACAGCCCAACGTCATGACCATTCAGCATTATGATCCCATCCATGATGGATGGCTCACCCGGTTTGTGAATCATTTGCGTATCAAACTGATCGACCTGCCTGATACTTATCGTCGTTTCCTGCGCGAGCGGTTGGAGCCAGGCGGCGCAGTGGTTTATCTGGATGGGGGTGCAAGCTGGCTGCGTTATCGGGTGGGAGAACGCAGCATGTTTCAGGTGGGCGGCTGGGGCGACATTTCGCCGGAAGAGTTTTTGTACGGCAGCGAACGCATTCAGGCATACTGCAAGAAGGTGGGGATGAAAGCCTCATCCTGGGCGCTGCCGGGGTATCCGCTGGAAAGGGGACCGGAATCGGAATGGGGCAGCGAGGCGGGTCTGGGGGATGCGTTGGAACATTTCTGCCAGGAGGAAGGTTTCGAATTCGTGCGCATTGCAATGTCTGATCCGAATGACTTCAATCGTCTGGCGTACCATGCGCGTCGGGAGTGCCTGCGCCGCGACGGGAAAGAACCCGTGGGTGTGGCGGTGGAGATGTTTTCACAATTTGACGCGCCTGCCGTCCAGCGGGGAGATTTGCTCCCGCTCTGGTTGATTTTCAATACAGCAGACAGTGTACGCTTTTTAAATCAAATGACGCCTTCGTTCCCCAAAGGAAAACCCATTTTTTTCTCTCCTCTGGCGACGTTCTCGTTGACACCGGACCTGGCGGCATGGGAAGATTGGGAAAATGCATTGTCTGGATTGGACGTTCATTGGATGGGCGCACGAAAAAGCCACTATCCGGCGGACGCGCTTGCGTTGGTGGATTGGGCTGCGCCTCTGCGTAACTGGGTGGCGCAGCAAAATGCCGCACCTGGAGCAGCGCGGCTTTCCGGCAGAGACCTTTTGAGATTGGCGGAAGAAATTCAGGCAGATTGATCGGGGTTACAGAAGTTTTTGGAGCGCGTTCAGAAGCGCATCCACATCTGCGCGGGTGTTGTATCCCTGGATGGAAACACGAATGAGTTTGAACCCATTCCATTCGCTCAGGGGGATCTCCACGTGGTAATCGTCGTAAAGGCGGGCTTTGAGCGCATCGATATCGACCGAATCGGGCAGACGCGCGACATCCATCTGACCCCACCAGCGATCATCCTCATTATGGATGGATGGCAATCCGGTCAGTGAATTTATCCGCTGGCGGGCTTCCCCGACGAGCTGATGGCAGGTGGCGCGCACATGATCCCAATCATGCTCCTGCTGAAAATGGATGGCATCGGGCGCAGCGAGGAATGACGCGAGATCGCGCGTGCCGAGATACTCATTGTAATCGATCAACGGCGCAGGGCTGATCTGGTCGGGCAACCATCCCCACGAAACAACCAACGGTTCCACCAAAGATTGGACCTCTGGGCGAGCGTAGAGAAAAGCGCAGCCTTTGGGTGCGCAGAGCCATTTGTGGAGGTTTCCAGAATAGAAATCCGCACCGAGCGCATCCAGAGAAAGAGGGATCTGTCCGGGGGCATGCGCGCCATCAATGATGGTAAGAATGCCTTGCTGTCGGGCACGGGTACATATTTCTGCGATGGGGAAAATCAAAGCGGTGGATGAAGTGATGTGACTGAGAAAGATGACCTTTGTGCGCGGCGTGACACCCTGCCAGAAGGTTTCCACAAAATTTTCCACCGTGGTGACTGGTATCGGAATGGGCTGACGCACATAGGTAAAGCCATCACGCTGAGACAGATATTGCCAGGTGTGATCCAATGCGCCGTATTCGTGATCGCTGGTGAGCACCTCGTCACCGGCGTGGAGGTGCAGGCTGCGGGCAATCATGTTCAACCCCGTGGTCGCGTTGGTAACGTAAACAAGGTTATCCGCTTTCGTGCCCAGATATTCAGCCAACCCCTCGCGCGCTTCTTTGAGCAACCCTCCGGCTCGTCTGCCAAGAAATTCAACCGGCTGACGTTCCAGTTCAAGCTGCCAGCGCTGGTAACGTTCAAAAACAGAGCGCGGTGTGGCGCCAAAGGAGCCGTGATTTAAAAAGATGACCGAAGGATCGAGCAGAAATTCACGCTTCAGATTTGACATTGAGGGGGAAAGCTCCGATTTGTCGATGAATATGGCAAAGCAAAATAAAAAAAGACGGTTGTCAGACCGTTCGAATGCCTTTACAATCAAGACATTATACCCCGAGACAAACTGCCGCAGGCTGTTTTACCTTGCGCGCAAGTGGTGAATAAGTAATGAAATCTGCCGTTTTCTTTTCGCATTCCACAAACAGCATACCTTCTGAATATCGAAAAAGTTTCACGCATCTGATTTTTGATATTGCCTGGTATGGACTTCTCACGGGAAGCTCAATGAGTTTCCTGGTCATTTACATCACCCGATTACATGCTTCTGGCGAACAGATCGGTATTTTGAATGCTGCTCCGTCACTGATCGCTTTGATTTTCTCACTGGCTGCGGGGCAATGGTTATCCCGCCGTTCGGTTGGAAAAACGGTTTTCTGGGCGTCGATCGCCCATCGGTTATTTTATCTGCTGTGGGTCCCGGTGCCGTTTTTCCTGGGCGGGCAGGCGCAGATCTGGGTGTATATCTCTTTGACGCTTCTGATGTACGTTCCGGGGACGGTCTTATCTGTTGGATTTAACGCCTTATTCGCCCAAGCAGTGCCACCGGAATGGCGCGGCACGCTGGTAGGGATACGGAACGCTGTTTTTTCAGTGACCACCATGCTGACATCTTTGGGATGCGGGGTGATCCTCACTTCGATGAGATTTCCAACCGGGTATCAGATTGTATTCCTGATCGGATTCATCGGCGCCGCGATGAGCAGCGTGCATCTGTATCTGGTGTGGAAAAATGACGAGAAGCGCAGAGCGCAGGAACCGTTTCTTCAGGAAGAATCCCCTGCATCCGATCATCTGACGAGACCTGGTTCAAAACTACGCCTGGATATCCTTAAAGGTCCTTTTGGAATTGTTCTCCTGGTAATGGGTTTCTTCCACCTGGCGCACTACCTGCCCCAACCATTATTCCCGCTGTATTCCGTCAATGTTTTGGAACTGACGGATCGGGATATCAGTCTGGGAACAGCCTTCTTCTATGTCACTTCATTTTTGGGATCGTTGCAACTGGCAAGCCTGAGCAGAAAATGGGGGCACAAGAAAGTGACGGGGATCGGGGTCGTGATGCTCAGCGTTTATCCTGGTTTGCTGGCTGTCTCGCACAATCTATTTCTCTATTTACTCACTTCTGCGTTGGGCGGGTACGCCTGGGCGTTGGGCTTCGGCGCAGTCTATAACTATCTGCTGGAGCGAACACCGGACGCCGATCGTCCGGCTTACCTCGGCTGGTTTACCCTGGTGACCAACGCAGCCATTCTGCTTGGATCACTGATCGGACCTCAGGTATCCAACCTGATCGGATTGGTGCCAGCGCTGATTGTGATGGCCGGACTGCGTTTCATTGCTGGAATTGCCATTCTGCGTTGGGGATAGTTATGTTAGAATCGAGCCTATGAGCATCAAAGTCGTCGCCACCAACCGGAAAGCCGGGTTCGAATACTTCCTGCTGGACCATTATGAAGCGGGCATATCCCTGCAAGGGAGCGAAATCAAGTCCATCCGCGAAGGGCAGATGAGCCTTGCGGAGGCTTATGTGCGGGTGGATGCCAATGAAGCCTGGCTGATGAACGCGCATATTGCCCCTTACGATCCAGCATCCCGTTTCAATCACGATCCGCTGCGTCCTCGCCGTTTGCTGCTGCACAAGAAAGAAATTCGCGAGATGTGGGATGCCGTACGCCAGAAAGGTGTAACGGTCGTACCGGTGAAGGTGTATCTGAAGGAAGGGATTGCCAAAGTCGACATTGCGCTGGCAAAGGGCAAGAAACTGTATGACAAGCGGGCGGAAATTGCCAAACGCGATGAGGAAAGAGAAAAAGCGCGCGGACCTCGGGAGCGCGATTAGGCATGTTTCAAAGTCCATGGATTGCGTTGGCAGTCACCTTCGTATTGGCGCTGACCTGGCTTCGGTTGAATGATGCAGTAGCGCAGCGAGGATGGATCAGCGGACCGCTGAGCCGGAAGATCATTCACACCGGCACCGGTCCGATTTTTGTTCTTTGCTGGCTGCTCTTTCCGGATGTGACCCTTTCCCGCTGGCTGGCGGCGCTGGTGCCGTTTGCCATTACCGTACAGTTTTTTCTGGTGGGAACGGGCATCTGGCGGGACCCCGCCGCCGTGACTGCCATGTCGCGCAGCGGCGACCGGCGCGAAATATTGCGCGGTCCGTTGTTTTACGGGATTGTGTTCGTTGTGCTCACCCTGGTTTATTGGAAAGACTCACCGATTGGAATCGTGGCATTAATGCTTTTGTGCGGTGGGGATGGAATGGCAGACATATTGGGAAGCCGGTTGATCACCGCCCGGTTACCCTGGGCAAGTGGAAAAACAGTGGGCGGATCGCTGGCGATGCTGGTGGGCGGTTGGATTTTTGCCATCGGTATCACCGCGGTTTATACCGCGGCGGGAATTTTCCCTGGATCATTTATTCATTACCTGTTACCCATTGGTTTGATAGCTTTGGCGGGGATGATCACTGAATCGCTGCCATTGAAAGATGTTGACAATTTAACCGTGCCCGCAATTGCAGTGCTGCTGGGACATCTACTCTTCTAAGGATGTGACACCATGGTGGAAATTGATGGAAATCATCTAACGCTTGAAGAAGTGGTACGAGTTGCACGCATGGGGGAGGCGGTAACGCTGACTCCAAATGCGCGTGAGACGATCTTACGCGCGCAGGAATGGGTGGAAGGGATCGTGCAGGCAGACCAACCCGTGTATGGGATCAACACTGGTTTTGGCATCTTTGCTGACCGGCGCATTCCCCGCAAGGATTCTGCCACCCTCAGTCGTAATCTGATCCTCAGCCATGCGGTTGGAACGGGAACGCCGCTGCCTGAGGAGGTGGTTCGGGCGGCGATGCTGGTACGTGTCAATGCGCTGGCGAAGGGTTTTTCTGGCATTCGCTTGGTCATTCTGGAAACTCTTCTGACGATGCTCAACCGCGGCGTGACGCCTGAAATTCCTTCGCAGGGATCTCTGGGCTCTTCTGGAGACCTGGGACCGCTGTCGCACCTGGCATTGGTTCTGACCACCGATGCGCGTGACCTGGAAGAGGAATCGGGTTGGGCGGTCTATCAGGGCAAACGCATGAGTGGTAAGGCTGCCATGCAGGCGGCGGGAATTTCTCGCATCGTTCTGGGACCCAAAGAAGGGCTGGCATTGAATAACGGCGCCACTTTTTCGGCAGCCATTGCGGCATTGGCAGCGTATGATTCTAACCGATTGCTGGATATCGCCGAAATCAGTCTTTCAATGAGTTTTGAAGCGCTTTTGGGCACCTCGGCAGCGTTTGATCCCCGACTTCACATGGCGCGTGGACAGCAGGGGCAAATCAGTACCGCGGAAGCCGTCCGGCATCTGACAGCCGGGTCGACGCTGGTTGATGCTGCCGGACGGGTTCAGGATGCCTATTCACTGCGCTGCGCACCGGTGGTGCAGGGGGCGGCGCGCGATACGCTGGATTACGTGAGCCGTATTGTGGAAATTGAAATCAACGCAGCAACCGATAATCCACTGCTGTTTGGAGAGGGTGAATCGCGCTCGGGTGGGAATTTTCATGGAGAGCCGGTAGGACTGGTGATGGATTATCTGGGAATTGCCATGGCGGAAGTTGGCGCGATATCTGAGCGACGGGTATTCCGGCTGACCGATGGTAAACTGAACGGTGGTCTGCCGCCCATGCTGGTGGATTCTCAGGAAGCTGCGGGATTGAATTCTGGTCTGATGATGCCGCAGTACACAGCTGCTTCACTTGTGTTGGAGAATCAAAATCTTGCCACGCCCGATTCGGTTAATTCACTGCCCACTTCGGGTGAACAGGAAGATCATAACGCCAACGCCATGACGGCGGCAAGGCATGCCCGTGAGATCGTTCAAAACACCGCGCATGTGCTGGCGATCGAAGTATATACTGCGGCGCGCGCGCTGGATTTGCGTCTGCGTGAAATGCCCGAATGCCAACCCGGCGCCGGAACCTTGCGGGCGCTGCAAGCGGTGCGCGAAGTGGCGCCCTACCAACCCGGTGATACCTGCTGGGGACCGGAAATTCAGAGTGTACGCGAAATGATGATGGCAGGCAGATTGACCAACGCGGTGGCAGATGTGATTGCCCGTTGACAACTTCTGCATTTGAGATTATCTTTACTGGAAATGGACAAAAATACTCGTATTAACCGACGTGATTTCTTGAAGATCTCTGCACTGGGTTTAGGGGCACTGGCATTTCGACCGGTGCTCCGCCCGGTGGCTGGCTGGCTGCCGCAGAGCGACAACCCCTTCCCGGATTCGCCGCGATTGGGGCGGGTATTCGCCAAAGTGGATGTAAAGGCACGCCCCGACAAGGACAGCGCAACCGTCAACACGCTTTACGACGACGCGGTGGTCCCGTGGCTGCGTGAAGTGGTGGGATCTTACGAACGCTTCACGAACCGAAAATGGTTGGATATCGGGGATGGATACATTTACGCCCCCGATGTCCAACCGGTGTTGAACCAACCCAATACACCGGTGCAGTCCATGCCGCAGAAGGGCGACCTGAAGGGCATGTGGGTGGAAGTGACGGTGCCGTATGTGGATTTGTATCTGATCAACGAGCCGGCATCGCCCTATCTGAAATTGATCATGGAGACCAATGCCCGTCCCCGTTTTTATTACAGCCAGGTTTTTTGGGTGGATGATTTCAAAACAGCGGATGACGGAACCCCGCTCTACCGGGTTGGAGAACGCCACGGCGGGTATTCGGATGTGTTCTGGGCGGACGCCCGCGCTTTTCGCGCTCTGACAGACGAGGAACTTACCCCAATCAGCCCGAACGTTGAAGATAAGAAGATTGTGGTGAACGTCAGTTACCAGACCATGGCGTGCTATGAAGGCAAGACGGAAGTATACTTCGACCGCATCTCATCGGGTGGAAAGTACGATTATCTGGGTAATCCGACGGATAAATATTCAACGCCCGTCGGATTGAATCACGTGATCAATCGCAAATACATCTCTTTGCACATGGAGGGCGGTTCGGCGGCTTCAGGGTCGGGGTACGATATGTTCGGTGTCGCGTGGACGTCGATTTTTGCACAAGGCGGCGTAGCTGTACATTCCACCTACTGGCACAATAATTACGGCGAGACAATGTCGCACGGCTGCGTCAATGCCACTCCGGAGGCTTCCAAATTTGTCTTCCGCTGGACAAAACCCGATGTCCCTTATCCGGATGGAAAGATTGAAGTATCCGGTTATGTCGGCACCAAAGTGGAAGTCATCGAATAAGAATATATCGAAAAGGCAGACGGCGTGAATATATCGATCGGTCTGGCATTTCTGGCGGGATTGGCGTCATTTTTATCGCCCTGTGTGTTTTCACTGGTCCCTGCATATATCGGATACCTGAGCGGACGTTCGATTGCGGCGACGAATGAAGATGGCAGGACCAACCGCTGGTCGACTTTCACGCATGGTCTGGCTTTTGTGCTGGGATTCAGCCTGGTATTTGTGATCCTGGGAGTGGCGGTTTCGGCGTTGGGCGGTTTGCTTTACGACATACGCACCTGGCTGGCGAAAATTGGCGGGGTGGTGGTGGTGCTCTTTGGTTTGCACATGACGGGCATTCTCCGCATACCGTTTCTTGAATACGATCTGCGCCCGCAGACTCAAATCGATGAGCGGCGCGGGTACCTATCTTCAGCGCTGTTGGGGATATTCTTTTCGGCAGGCTGGTCTCCTTGCGTGGGTCCGGTGCTGGGCGCGATTCTGACGCTGGCATTCAACGGCGGTTCCGTGGCTTCGGGGGTGAAGCTGCTGACATCCTATTCCGCTGGACTGGCGATCCCCTTTTTGCTGGCAGCCCTGGGAATTGGTTGGGTCACGACCCTATTGCGAAAATATCAAAAAGCGATGCGTGTGGTTGAAATCGTCATGGGAGTTGTTTTGATCGCTGTGGGCGTAATGCTTTTCCTGGGTACCTTTGAGCAGCTTGCCCAGTTTGGCGGGTGGGTGGATTTTGGATTATAGAAGGGTGCTGTGCAGGGTAAAACAAACGTTTTCCATGTGATGGGATGGATCGCGCTGGTGGCGGTGGCTGCCATTGCGGCTATGCTGCTGCGTACCCCTCCGACGGTATCGGTCGCAAATCCAACCGCCACAGTGCAAAAGAATGAAGCTCCCGATTTCGCCTTGCAAAACCTGGAAGGGGAGACTGTGCGTCTCTCCGATTATCGCGGCAAGGCAGTCGTGCTCAATTTCTGGGCAACCTGGTGTGATGCCTGCGTGACAGAAATGCCTATGTTGGAAGAGATTGCAAAAAAGTACCCGGATCAACTGGTCATTCTGGCTTTGAATCGCGATGAAGCCAGATCAGACGTTATCGCCTTTCGAGATGATGCGGGGCTGACTTTTCCCATCCTGTTGGACGCGGGCGGCAAGGTGTTTGATCTCTATCACGGCATGGGACTGCCGACCAGCGTGTTTATCGATTCGGATGGGATGATCCGCGCGGTGCAAATCGGCGCTTTCCCTTCCATTGGATTATTTGACACTTATCTCAAAAAAATCGGCATTGAACCATGATCACAGTCACGTTATATACCCGCCATAACCATGAAGCCAGCCAGCAAGCAATAACCGATCTGGAAACGCTGCAAGAGAAAATTCCATTTCGATTGGTAGAGATTCCGTTGGAAGATAACGCCACCCTGATGGAAAATTACGGGGCGCAGGCGCCGGTTGTTGTGGTGGGTCCTTACAAACTATATTCTCCCTTTTCCATGCAAGATTTACAGGTGACGATTGGGGCGGCTGCTGACCGGGTGCGGCATCTCGAACAGGTGGGCGATGAGGCATATCAGGCAAGGGTGGAACGGGGTCAGCGGTTGACTGGCTCAGACCGGTTTTCATACTGGTTATCCAACCACTATATGCTGCTGTTCAATCTGGCGGTATTCCTGTATGTTGGGCTTCCGTTTCTGGCGCCGGTGTTGATGAAAGCCGGCGCAGAAGGTCCCGCGGCAGTGGTTTATAAGATCTACAGTCCCCTGTGCCACCAACTGGCATACCGGTCATGGTTTTTATTTGGCGAGCAGCCCGCCTATCCCCGCGGACTGGCTGGGATTACAGGCTGGCAGACCTTCCAGCAAGTGACCGGTTTGAACGATCTGGATATTCTGGCGGCGCGAGAATTAATCGGCGATTCAAAGATGGGATATAAAGTGGCTTTGTGCGAACGCGATGTTGCCATTTATGGTTCGATCCTGCTGTTTGGCATTATTTTTGCGTTGACGGGCAGGCGGTTGAAATCATTACCCTGGTACATCTGGGTATTTGTGGGAATCATTCCCATCGGATTGGACGGCATCTCACAATTGCCCAGTTTGCTGGATGTCTCCTGGTTGAGTTCCTTACCCGTTCGGGAGAGCACCCCTTTGCTGCGCACGATCACGGGATTTTTGTTCGGTTTCACCACGGCATGGTTTGGATACCCGTATGTGGAAGATGGGATGCGCGATACGCGGATACTCCTGACGCGCAAGATTGCCATTATAAAATCAAATCGGATCGAAGACCGTATATGAATTTTCATGAACAACAATCTGTGCGATTTGCGCAGTTCGAAAACTTTCAAGATGCACCTGTGATCCATGCGTTTTTTACCCGGCATGGGGGCATCAGCCCGGCTCCCTGGGCATCGCTAAACATGGGGGGCGGGTTGGGCGATTCCAGAGAAGATATTATCGAAAACCGACAGCGGGCTTTCAATTCCGTCCAACGACAGGTGGAAAGTCTGTACGATGTGTGGCAGGTGCATGGTGTGGATGTGGTATGTACGGATACACCTCGTCCATTGGATGCGCCGCATGTCAAAGCGGATATTATTTTGACCGATCACCCGGAGATCACCCTGTTCATGCGGTTTGCTGATTGTGTGCCTGTGATGTTATTCGACCCGGTGAAGCGGGTGGTTGGATTGGTGCACGCTGGATGGCAGGGAACCTTAAAGAAAGCTCCGGCGGTGGCGGTGCAGGCGATGCATGACCGCTATGGTTGCCAACCGAAGGATCTCCTGGCAGGGATTGGTCCTTCGATCGGGGTGGAGCATTACGAAGTGGGATCCGATGTCGTGGAGCGGACGCGTCTGGCGTTCGGGGAAGACGCCAGCGGGCTGCTGCGGCAAATGGATGGCGGTACCCACCTGGATTTGTGGGCAACCAACCGGTTGACGCTGGAAAATGCCGGTGTAAAGCGAATCGAAATCAGCGGAATCTGCACGGCGTGTCACACAGATGATTGGTATTCGCACCGCGGAGAACATGGCAAAACAGGACGTTATGGAGCGGTGATTGCATTACGAAATTCTTGATTTCGGGGTGGATGCATGGATGAGGATCTGGTAGAACAGATACGTCTGAAGTACGAGGGGATACAGGAACGAATGATCCGGGCGGCGCAAAGCGCCAACCGCGCTGCGGAGAGTATTCGACTGGTGGTGGTGAGTAAAACCCAGCCGATGGATATCATGCAGGCAGCGATCCATGCCGGTGTACGCCGGTTTGGCGAGAATTACGCAGAAGAAGCGGTGGAAAAAATCCAGACGTTTGCGGCGGTCGGCGACTTGGAATGGCACATGATCGGGCACGTGCAAACTCGAAAGGCGCGCCTGGTGGGTGGAAATTTCCACCGCATTCACAGTCTGGACAGCCTGAAACTAGCAGGTCGGTTGAACGCAGCGGCAGTAACTGCGGGTAAAGTATTGCCTGCGCTGCTGGAGTTTAATCTGGCAGGCGAAAAAGAAAAGACGGGTTTCTTTGCGCCGACCGAAACGGAATGGACGGCATTGATTCCAGAGATCAGCGGTATTCTGGAACTGCCGAATCTAAGGGTAGATGGGTTGATGACAATGCCGCCCTTATTCGACAATCCAGAACTGGCACGTCCTTATTTTGCGCAGTTAATGCACCTGCGCGATTGGCTTTCCATTCGTTTTCCCCGTGTGAATTGGGTGGAATGCTCGATGGGTACAAGTTCAGACTTTGAGGTTGCCATTCAAGAAGGCGCCACATTCATTCGGGTTGGAACGGCAATTTTGGGACCCCGCCATTACGCAAAACCAGTATAATGGGCATGTTTGGGATGGCAGATCAAACCATCCCTCGAGTAACTTTCCAGATGAAAGGTTGTAATCTGTGACTATTCCTTTGCTGCTGATTCAGATTATCCGCGCTGTTGCGCAACTTGCGTCGATTGCAGTGATGGTGGATGTGATTCTGAGCTACTTCATGTCTCCCTACCAACCGATTCGCCGCGCGTTGGATGGCATTGTGGAACCCATGTTGAACCCCATCCGACGCGTCATGCCGAATCTTGGGGGATTGGACTTCAGTCCTGTCGTGCTGATTGTTGTGATACAACTCGTTGAAACGCTGCTAGTGACCCTTCTCAGCAGATTGGTGTGAGAATCATGGCAAAATCGGATAACCATATGAAAAGCGGGGGAATGGGCGCTGCGATTACCGTCAGAATCACGCCTCGATCCAGCCGAAATGAGATTTCTGAAATTATGCCCGACGGCACGATCAAGATCAAATTGACCGCGCCGCCGGTGGATGGGGCTGCAAACGAGAGCCTGATTAAATTTCTAGCAGAGGTGCTGGATACAGCGCCTTCACGGATCGAAATTGTCGCCGGACAAACCGGACGCGACAAACTGATCACGATCATGGGCTTGGATAGCGCGACGGTTCATGAACGTATCGTCGGTCACGTGAAAGCCTGATCAGTTTCGGTTAAGCGTTCTTCAGATCCTTTGCGGTTGGCATATTGGCGCCGCTTACACTCATATACCAGAGCGCATAACAGGCTGCCTGTTGGATGTTTCCAATTTTGTCGTAGGCTGCGTCAAAAATAGTCTTGATGACGTTCAGGTCGGGGGTTTCCTGCAGATATTCCAGCGCCAGTAGACTGTCTTCCTCACTGCCGTTTTGAAATGCCTGAAGGAGAATATCCGTAGCGGGGTCACCCGCAGAGATGCCGACCCCCAGTCCGCTGGCGTAAGCGATCAACCACGGTGAGGTCGAGGGCGGTGGGAGATGCCGCGGCAGGCTTGGATCGGGTTTTGCGACCAGCTCGAGTGCGCGAACGGCTGCGTCCCGTACGACCCATTGACCATCTTCGATCCGCATTTTCTCCAAAATTTCAACAGCCCACTTTTCCCGAATTTGGATTAAGCCAAATACAGCCGCACGGCGGACAAGCAGATCTTCTGAAACCGCCGCATCCTTGAGGATGGGATAGCCTTCGATGGAACGCCGCGCGAGTGCTTCGGCAGCGGTACGGCGCATCGTTTCGTCGCTGCTTTCCGTCAGCACCTGTGAAACCGCTTGCAGGGCGGAGGGGGCGCCGATGGCAGCCAAAGCCACCAGAGCAGCCTGCTGGACGGAATGATCAGGATCTTCCAGCAGGGGAACCAGATCGGTGACGGTTCGAGCATCCAGCAATGCACCCAAACCAAATACTGCGAGGCAGCGGGTTAACGTTGACGGTGATTTTAACAACTGCGCAAATAAGAGATTGATGGTTGGATCATTGGAACAGATCAGCGCAGCCAGTGCCCGAGCGCGGGCATTATATGGAATCCGATCATCCTGCATCAGATCTGCCAACCGCCGCATCGTGTATGGACGCCAGCGGGCAGAAAGTGACGCCTCGCGGATACAGCGCGCTGCGAGGAAGAGACCCTGGTAATACGGCTCGTCTTCCACCTGTAAGAGGTTTCCAACGATAGGGGTGATGTCTCCCAAAGCTGCCAGGTCTTTCATTGTGAGAAGCCTGCCAATCCAATGCGGCTGGGCAGAAAGCTGGGCAGCCCCGCCGGGCTCTTTTGCCAGTGCAGAGGCAGCCAGATAACCATGAATGACCGGGTGAACGAAGACCATACGATCATTGAGATGATCTGCCAGCAAACCAGAGGAGATCAGCGTGGGAATAATGCGCGAAATTGGAGCGATTTTTTGCTCTTCATTTGCCTTCGCCTGCGCGGGCTGGTCTTCGGGAGCATCAGCCGTTGGCGCAGAGGGTGTTTCCTCATATTCCGCCACCAGATCAGAGGCTTTGCTGCGGGCGATGAACGGCTGACTGGTAAGCGTCATCTGTACGGCAAGACGTTCCACTGCCGGACGCAATTTCCGATCTGGAAGCAGGCGGCGAAGATAGGACTCGATATCATCCACACAACGCGAACCGCGATTATCACCGGCAAATAATGCCCAGGTGCGCAGCGTCAATTCCAGAGGGGTAAGCAAAGTATGGTCTGAGATCAGCCAGTAATTGAGCAAGACCGGATCCACCGATGTTTGATCTGCGGCGGAAAATTCCTGTCGCCACAAATTTCCCCATTGGTCGATGAACATGGTGCGGTCGGTTTGATTCCAGGCAGCCAGAGCCAGTGGGATAAAGCCAAGTTGAGTCAACCCGGTGAGATTTTCGGAACTGGCGGCGCATACCATCCGGATGGACGGCGCTTCCTTTTGTAAGGATGCCAAAAAAGCCGTCGCTTCCTTCAAATCAGCAGGAGGAAGCTCATCCAGACCATCCAGAAGGAGAATGAGGCGCTTCGTTTCCACTAGATGTTGAATGAATCCCGGTACCTGAGGAATGGACAACACCGGAGCATATTCGGTGATGACCTGTACCAATGCATCCAATGCAGATTTTCCATCCCAGGCTGCAAGGTTCAGGTCAATGACATGCATGTAAACCGGGAAGAGGTCCGCCAGGTCACCTGTTTCGGGGGCGCGACGCGCAAAAAGGGTGGTCAAATAGGCTAATGCAACGGTTTTCCCCGAACCTGGCTGCCCGATGATAGCAAGGTTTACATCGTTTTTCAACGCATCCATCAGACTGAGGGTAGGAACGCTGTATTCAGCCGTCAATTCTGGAAATTCTGGCAGATAGGGTAAGACGCGCAGCGTCCGCGGTTCTTCCAAGTCGGCGGTTTCAGGATCGGGTTGTGGAGGCGGAGCCAATAAACGCGGCGTGATCAGAATCTCATCCAATGCAAAGAGCGGAGAGGCGATATGCAAACCCTGAACATGGATGAGGGTATCTTTGCGCAATCGATCTTCCAATGTGGTGGTAGATTGATTGTGAGACGCTTCTTTCTGCTGCTGAATGGCAGCGCGAATTTCGGGAAGATAGCGGCGCAAACGTTGAAAGACCCACCAGAATAAGGAAGCAGCAAGAAAACCTATCCAAAAAGAAAACCGATCAAAATGGGAAAATAATCCATGCATGATGATTAACCTGCGTAGAGGATTCGTCCACAGGACGGGCAAAGTTTAATCTGGGTACCGGAACGGGCGGCTTGCCAATCCGCGGGAGGTAGGGATGCCCCGCACGCGCCGCAGGATTGGTCGGATGCCTGGGCAACCGCCAATCCGCGCCGGGTGGAGCGTAATTGCTGGTACAGCCCCAGATCTGCTGCGGGAATCAAACGCAAGGTGGCGCCGCGTTCGGTTTCCAGACGTTCCAGATTCTGATGGATTTGAGCCCTTTCCTGGGTGAACGCCTCGAAGCGCGAGTTGGCGTTGGCGCGCGCAACATCCATATCGACCTGAGCTTTCGCGTGCTGGTTGCGCGTCTCTTCTTCCAACATCATGGCGGATAGCTGACGGTCTTCGAGCGTGATCAGAAATTTCTTGAGCGAGGCGATTTCATTTTGCAGGTCCGTCAATTCCTTGGGGCTGCGGCTCTTGCTGCCGTAAAGGCTACTTTCGTCCTGCTGGATTTTGATGCGCTGCGTTTGGGAGGCATTTTCGGCAGAACGAAGATCTTCCTGGGCGGCGTTATGATCCGCCTGCGCTTTTGACAGCGCTTTTTCTGCCGTCTGGATGGCTTCATCCTGCTGGAGAATGCGTTCGATTTCATTCAGGCGTGCCTGCGCCTGGTCGCGCTGGCTATCAATTTTTTGTAAACGGTACAGGTCGGAGGATCGGCTCATACCCATGATTATAGGTTTGGTTGCTGTGAATGGCAAGCAAACCGCGGTTGTCAGCCTATCTCATCTGCGCTATACTGAACCCGGTAACGTTATGAAGCCAAAAAACATTCTTCCAATCATGGGTCTGGCTCTGCTGCTGGTATCGCTGCCGTATGTGGTGGCGGCGGTTTCGGCTGCGCCCGGGATGCCCTTTGGGGGTTTTTTACTGAATCCGCTGGATGGAAATTCTTATCTGGCAAAGATGCGCGAAGG
>JBDKTF010000582.1:0-7166 GCA_039680295.1 Anaerolineaceae bacterium | reverse complement strand
ACCGTGGCGGAATTGCTGCCGGGTGCGTTTACCCCGCGTGATCTGTCAGTCCATCAGAAGTAATTCAGGCGATCATGCCTCGACAGGAACGTTCGATCCGGGTGGAGGCGGTGGTGTTGCGTCACTCCGATTGGGGTGAGGCAGACCGCCTTCTTTCGATTTATACCCGCGAGATGGGCAAGGTGCGCGCCATTGCCAAGGGCGCCCGAAAAGTCCGCTCGCGCAAAGCCGGGCACATCGAACCGTTCACCCGCGTGCGTCTTCAGCTTGCTCGCGGGCACGATCTGTTCATCGTCACGCAGGCAGACACGGTGGACGCCTATCAACCAGTGCGCGAAGACCTGACCCTGACCGGTTATGCCGCCTATGCTGTGGAACTGCTCGACCGCTTTACCTATGAAGAAGGGGAAAATCCGCCGCTTTATCGATTATTAACCGAAACGTTGGAGCGTCTGGCGGGGGGCGAAGACGCGTTTCTGGTGATCCGATATTATGAAGTACGGCTTCTGGACATCCTGGGTTTTCGCCCGCAGTTGATGCAGTGTGTGGTGAGCGGCGAGACCATTCAGCCGGAAGACCAGTATTTCTCCGCGCTGTTGGGTGGGGTGGTTTGTCCCCATTGTGTGGAGCAGGCGAACGGCGTTCGCGCCGTTTCAATGGATGCGCTGCGCTATTTGCGCCATTTTCAGCGCAGCAGTTTTCGCGATGCCGCCCGCGCGCATCTTTCGCCCGCGGTGGCGCTCGAACTCGAAAACCTCATGCAGTATTACCTCACTTATCTGCTCGAACGGGGTCTGAATACCCCTTCCTTTTTGCGCGAAGTTCGCAACCCCTGAATTTTTTGGATGATGCAAATAGCCGGGAGTTGATTTTTTGGATGGAAAGTGATTTCCCATCTGGTATAATTTCTTAGTTAAGAAATGATCTCAGGCTGATGCCTTTTGGGAGTGTGTATGAACCAACCCTTGGATTTCCAATCGATTATGATGGCGCTTCAGCGCTATTGGGCGGAACAGGGCTGCCTGATCTGGCAGCCGTATTACACTCAGGTGGGCGCGGGGACGATGAACCCCGCTACTTTCCTGCGGGTGCTGGGTCCAGAGCCGTGGAAGGTGGCGTATGTGGAACCTTCTGTTCGCCCGGATGACGGTCGATACGGCGAAAACCCCAACCGCCTCCAGCAGCATTACCAGTTCCAGGTCATCCTCAAACCCGATCCGGGTAATCCTCAGGAATTGTATCTGCACTCGTTGGAAGCCCTCGGGATCGATCCCGCCGAGCACGACATCCGCTTTGTTGAAGACAACTGGGAATCTCCGGCGCTCGGCGCGTGGGGTCTGGGTTGGGAGGTCTGGCTGGATGGGCAGGAAATCACCCAGTTCACATATTTCCAGCAGTCCGGTGGTCAGGTGCTCAATCCGGTTTCGGTGGAAATTACCTATGGGTTGGACCGCATTGCCATGGCGCTTCAGCGTGTTCGCAACTTCCGCGACATCCGCTGGAACAATGAACGCACCTGCGGAGATGTGAATCTGCAAGCCGAGCAGGAACACAGCAAATATTATTTTGAAGTGGCTGACGTCGACCGCCTGCGCCAGATGTACACCCTTTTTGAACAGGAAGCCGAATCGGCGCTCAAACAGGGTCTGGTGCTTCCCGCGCACGATTACGTTCTCAAATGCTCCCACACCTTCAATATTCTGGATACGCGCGGCGCGGTGGGTGTAACCGACCGACAGGCGCTTTTTGGGCGCATGCGCGATCTTTCACGCCAGGTGGCGGAAGCCTATGTGGCGCAGCGCCAGAGCCTGGAATTCCCGTGGCTTAAAGAAGATACAAGTGCCGCACCCACGGCTGCTGCGCCTGCGCTCACGGTCAAAGCAGATCGCAAAACACCGGCGCCTTTCCTTTTCGAAATTGGTACCGAAGAGCTGCCCGCCGCCGATCTCGAATCCGCGCTGGATCAACTTCGCGAGCGCGTGAATGCTTTGCTGGACGAGCTTCGTCTGGAGCACGATGCGGTACGCATTCTGGGCACACCGCGCCGTCTGGTGGCTTATGTGGAGAAACTGGCGCCGCGCCAGCCGGACCGCACTTCCGTCATCAAGGGTCCGCCCGCTGACCGCGCTTTCGATGCGGAAGGCAAACCCACGAAGGCGGGCGAAGGCTTTGCCCGCGGCAAGGGCATTGCTGTCAGCGATTTGCAAATTCGTGAGATGGATGGCGGTCGCTACGCTGTGGCGTTGGTGGAAGAAAAGGGTCGTTCCACTGAAGTAGTGCTGTCTGAAGCACTGGCGGGGTTGGTGGCGTCCATTCGTTTTGACAAGACCATGCGCTGGAACGACAGCGGAGTGGCTTTCTCTCGCCCCATTCGCTGGTTGCTGGCGCTTTACGATGATGAAGTGATCCCCTTTACGTACGCCGGGTATGTCTCCGGGCGTTCCACCCGGGGGCTGCGGTTCCGTCACCCCGAATCATTCGAGGTGCGCAATGCGAGCGTGTATTTCGACGCGCTGTCGGCGCAGGGAATCATTCTCGATCCGGCTCAGCGCCGGGCGACAATTGAACGTCAGGTGAAAGCGCTTATGGTTGAAGTGGGTGCTGATCCTGAACTGGATGAAGCCCTGCTGGACGAAGTGAATACGTTGGTGGAAGCGCCCACCGCGCTGCGGGGTGAGTTCGCATCCGATCACCTCTCCCTTCCCTCCGAAGTGCTCATTTCGGTGATGAAAAAGCACCAGCGGTATTTCCCGGTGCAGTCGAAAGGCAAGTTAATGCCTTACTTCATTGTCGTGCGCAATGGAGATGGACAGCACCTGGAGGTGGTGGCAGACGGCAACGCGCAGGTGATTCGCGCCCGCTTTGCGGATGCCGCCTTCTTCATTCGTGAGGATATCCGGCATTCTCTTGCCGATATGCTGCCAAAATTAGCCAAGCTGACATTCCAGATCAAGCTTGGTTCCATGCTGGATAAGTCTCGCCGCATCACCGCCATGGTGGATGACCTCGCCCCAATGATGGAGCTTGCGTCTGAAGAAATCACGATTGCCCGCCGCACGGCTGAGTTGTGCAAAGCCGATCTGGCAACCCAGATGGTGGTGGAAATGACCTCGCTTCAGGGCATCATGGGACGCTATTATGCGCTGCATGACGGCGAGCCTCAGGCAGTGGCGGATGCACTCTTTGAGTACTACCTGCCCCGCTACACTGGCGACAAGAATCCATCTTCAAAGACGGCGCTGCTGGTCGGCTGCGCCGACCGTCTGGACTCCATCACAGGGCTGTTCGCGGCGGGTCTGGCGCCCAGCGGCACCAAAGACCCCTTCGCCCAACGGCGTGCAGCGCTGGGTCTGGTGCAGAGTCTGATCGCCTGGGATCTGGACTTCGACCTGCGTACCGGCATTGCCCTCGCAGCCAAATACCTGCCCGTTTCTGCCTCCGCTGAAAGCCAGGCAGCCAGCCTCGATTTTATTCAGGGACGTTTGCGCGGTGTGCTGCTTGATCAGGGCTATCGTTATGATGCAGTGGATGCGGTGCTCGCGGCTCAGGGGTGGAACCCTGCCGGCGCTTCACGCGCGGTGGGTGACCTTTCGGATCATGTGACCCGCGCCAATTGGTCGCAGGTCCTTCCGGCGTATGCCCGTTGTGTGCGCATTACCCGTGACCAGAAAGAGCGTTTCAGCATCGATCCTGCCGTGTTGGTGGACCCCGCTGAAAAGAAACTGCTGGAAGCGTTGAACCATGCCGAAACCACGGCGCGCAAGCCGGGTTCGGTGGAAGATTTCTTTGCCGTTTTCGAACCGCTCATCCCGCAGATCAATGACTTCTTCAATGCGGTGCTGGTGATGGCGGAAGATCCCGCGCTTCGCTCGACACGACTTGGCATTCTTCAGCATATCGCTGCGCTGTCAGCGGGTGTCGCCGATTTCTCGCTGCTCGAAGGTTTCTAAAATCGATTGGTTAACAGATGGGGTATGGCAGCAAACCATACCCCATCTGGCATAACGAACAATACTGGGGGTATCAAGTGCAGTTTCAACAAAAACGCATCCTCACCTGGTTTGACCGAACTGCAAATATCTGGGCAGCGCTGCTTGTATTGATATTTCTGTTCACGGGTGTGCTGACGCTGCGTTATTATGGGCTCACCTGGGATGAATCGCTTGGCAACCTTTTCTTTGGAGAACGCTATTTCCAATTCTTTTCCAGTTTCAATCCAAAATTTCTTGATTTTGATATGAACCTGGCAATTCATTCGCAGCACCCCCTCAATCTCTATCTGTCCCCTTTTCGGAATACACCCAATGAATTTCCCCCGCTGGCAGATACCCTCTCTGCGGCGACCATGTATCTCTTCTCCTATACGTTGGGCTGGCTCAATCCCATTGATGGTTTTCACCTCTTCACCATCCTGCTGGCAGCCGTTTTTCTCTGGGTGACGTATCGCTTCTTTGCTCCGCGTATCGGTAAATTCACTGCACTTCTGGCAATTATCTTCCTCGGAACATTTCCACGCTTTTGGGCTGACATGCACTTCAACGTCAAAGATGTTCCCGAAACGTTGTTCTTCGGTTTGACGCTGATGACGTACTGGAGTTGGTATGAGAAACCGCGTTGGACGAAAGCGTTATTGGCTGGCGTGCTGATGGGATGTGCGTTGGCGGTAAAAGCCAATGCGATCTTCATCCCTGTTCTCCTGCTGCTTGCTGTTCTCCCCTGGAATTTTCGGAAAGCAGCATGGCTGGATCTGATTCGACATTTTGCGCGCACCTTCTGGCAGTACGGCATCATGATGGTCAGCGCTCTGGGTGCGTATATTCTTTCCTGGCCTTACCTGTATGCCGATCCCTATCATCGTTTGAAACAGTATTGGGGGTATATCTTCTCGCAGGGCGGACGTTCGGGCGGCTTTGCCTGGAATATCGATCCCATTCGCCAGGTGGTTACCACCCTGCCCGAGTTCTTCTTGGCTGCGGTTCTGGTGGGTCTGGTTGTGGTGGTGTTATCTGCCGTAAAATCCGGCAAAGTGGGTTGGCGGATTTTGATCCTCTGGCTGATCTTCCCGATTCTGCGCGCATCCTTACCCGGAATGGTGAATTTCGACGGCATTCGGCATTTTCTGGAATTTGTTCCTGCGGCAGCGGTCATTGCTGCGATTGGATTTACTTTTGTGCTCCACTGGCTGGAGGAACATCTGCATCTACGCCGTGAAGTGGTCGGCGGGGTAGGCGTGGGTCTGGTATTGATCAATCTCGTGTGGATTTACACTGCCTATTTCCCGAATTTGCATCTCTACTATAATTCACTGGTAGGTGGGTTGTCGGGCGCACGGGATGGTTTTCTCGGCGCAGACGCGACTGACTATTGGGGCACAACCTACCGCGCCGGGATGGAATGGATCAACCAGAATGCTCCGGAAAATTCTTCGGTGCAGGCGTTGATCGCTCCCTGGATTGTAGATATCTCAGCCCCTGTGATTTTGCGTCCGGATATTGAGGTTATTCCACAAGGCACGCTGTCTGATTATTCAATTCTCCGAGAGAAGAGAACACCTACCTATCTGATGTTCATCACACGCGGCGTGGCGCAAAATTCCAATACCAATTATTGCGTTACCCATGAAAAACCAGTTTATCAGATCTTTGTAGATGGAGTGCCGGTTTTGATGATCTTCCAATTTGGTGGTTAACCTGGCAGAACAGTAGGAATTAAAGATTGACGCTAAAATGAAGTGGAAAGGAACGTAGCGGAATGGATTCGGTCAAGCGGTTTCTGAATCGTGGCTGGGTGCTTGTTCTTGTGCTTTTTGCCTGCCTGGGTGTGGGGGTGGTGATTTACGCCACACGCTGGGGTGCGGCGCTTTCAGATGATTCCTACACATACATTCATGTCGCCCGGGATTTGCTCGCTGGACGGGCGTCTACGGTGAACCCGCACTTCCCTCCTTTCCTTTCCCTGGTGTTAACCCTCCCGGGGTTGGCGGGTGTGGATCCATGGGTGGGTATTCGCTGGGTGAATGCCCTGTTGTTTGGGGTCAATATCATTCTGGTGGGATTGATCCTGCGCCGCATGACGGATTCCTCCGTAATCGCATTGATTGGCGGATTGGGTGCATTGCTTTCCACCAATCTCGTGGAAGCGCATTCCTGGGCGATGAGCGAGCCTTTGTTCATCACACTGATTCTCCTGGGTTGGCTGGTTTATGTGAAGAGTGAGCAGCCGCTTTCATCTTCCCGCGCGGTTTTGCTGGGATTATGTTTCGGTCTTGCTGCATTCACCCGCTATATTGGCGTTGCGGTGCTGCTGGCGGGTGGTTTGACGCTGGTGATTGCTGACCTTAAACGCAAGCATTGGAACTGGAAGAACTGGGTCCTCTACAGTCTGGCAGGCGCAGCGCCCCTGCTTCTCTGGTCACTTTGGGCGTTTCTTCTGGCGGATCGTGCCCCGACGCGTGTGATTGCCTGGCATCCGCTGACCCCCGATTTGCTGCGCGCCGGGTTGAATACTGTGCTTCTCTGGTTTTTCCCCGGTCGTCTGGTTCATGGGAAAGAGCTGATCTGGTTGGCGGTCCTGGTTTTGTCTGGATTGGGTGTGTGGGCACTGTCTCGCTGGCTTTTACGCCGTGCGCCACACCTGGATCATCCCGGTTATGACCTTGGTGTATGGTCAGCAGCCAGCTACCTTGTTGTTCTGGCGGTTTCCCGCTCGCTGGTGGATGCTGCCATTCCGATGGACAGTCGCCTGCTTGCTCCCTTGTGGGTGATCGTGTTGATTCTTTTGGTGGCTTTGGGGGGTCAATTGTGGATGTCTGGACGCTGGGTGATGCGTATTGCCTGCTTGGGATTGCTGGCAGTGGTTCTGGTCACCAACGGTACGCGCACTGCGCAGACGGTAGCGTCTTATCATGAACTGGGCAGGGGTTACGCCAGTGCGCGGGATCATATCTCTGAAACCTATGCCTATTTGCGGCGTGATCCTCAGATTCCGATCTATTCCAATGCAGCAGCAGCAATTTATTTCTGGACGGGTATCGAAGCCATGAGTATTCCCTCCAGCAGCGGCGTGGAGGCGATGAAGGCGGATATGCAGAAACGCGGTGCTTACCTGGTGGTGTTCAAATCGATACCGGTCAGCCTGTACGGCGTTACGGAAGAGGATCTGATCCG
>JBDKTF010000167.1:0-3950 GCA_039680295.1 Anaerolineaceae bacterium | reverse complement strand
TGTACCTGTCGGTATTGGCGATGACGGTTGTGCTGCTGCTGATCTTTCCTCCGGAGGGAGGGTTGATGAAGCACGTGCGCCAGCTCAGTTGGATTCAGGTGGGTCTGGCGGTGACGGTGCTGCTGATCGAGGTGGGATTTATTTTGATGTACCGCTACGGTTGGAATCTCAGCACGGGCAATCTGGTGACGGGGGTGGTGGTGAATGTGGCGTTGGTCGCCATCGGCACGCTGGTTCTGGGGGAGAAGGTGAACTGGGTGAACCTTTTGGGGATTGCGTTGAGTATTGCGGGGGTGGCGCTGATCAGCTACAAGCCATGATCCAAGAAGGGGCGGACACAGCGGTCCGCCCCTACAAGGAGGGGCGCCCAGGAGCACCTTTTTACGCTGTTGGGGTACATGGTGGTGCGCTGAAGCGCACCCTACCGCGAGAAGGGGAAAACGGTGGTTCATAAAGAAATGGGCGGGCATGTGTGCCCGCCCTTGCTGATCCGGTCGAACGAATTGGGGGTTACAGTCCGCAGAACTCGCAGACGGTGCGGGGGTCGAATCCCTGTGGGAAGTAGGTGCCGTGGGCTTTGTCCACCACGTATTTGCCCCGGTAATCACCGCGTGTGATGCGCTCGAACATCTCTGCCGCGCGGTCCACGTCGCTGAAATCATTGTAACAGCCGAAGCTGACGCGCACCAGACCGGGCAGGTCGGAGCGGTCGTGATGGCGCACGCGTTCCTGGTGGGCGCGGAACTCTTCTTCGGTGATGTGCATCAGACGCAGCACGTAGGGGTGGGCGCAGAAGCAGCCGTCGCGCACGCCCACGCCGCCCTCGAAGGACAGGATGGCGGCAACCTTGCCGTGCGAGAGGTTTTCCATTTCCAGCGGGATCACACCCACGCGCTCCGTCACGTGCGCGGGGTCGGTGGAGCCGTACAGGCGCAGCCCGGGGATGGCGCTGAATTTGCCCAGCGCGTAGCGGGTCAGTTCGGCTTCGTGCGCCGCCACGGCGTCCATGCCCACTTCGGAGAGAACGCGCAGCGATTCAGCGAGGGCGACCGCGCCGATCACATTGGGGCTGCCAGCTTCGTGGCGCTCGGGCGCTTCCGTCCACATGACGCTGTCGAGGGTCACGATTTCGATGGTGCCGCCGCCGCGGTGGTCGGGTTCGAACTGGTCAAAGAAGGCGGTCGGTCCCACCAGCGCGCCGGTTCCGAAGGGGGCGTAGACCTTGTGGGCTGAAAAGGCGATGAAATCCAGATGGCGCGGCGAGGTTTCGGGCTCCATGTCCACGGCGCGGTGGGGGAAGAGCTGGGCGCAGTCGACAAAGATTCTGGCGCCGTAGCGGTGCGCCAGTTCGGCGATCTCATGGATGGGATTGATGAAGCCCGAGACGTTGGATGCCCCGGTGACCGCCACCAGTTTGATCTGTCCGGCGTGCGCTTTAAGCTTGTCCGCCAGATCGTTCAGGTCGAGGGAGCCGTCGGGGTTCAAACCGGCGTAGAGAACGCGGGCATGCGCGCGCCAGGGCAGATCGTTGGAATGGTGTTCCATTTGCGTGGTCAGCACCATGTCGCCGGGTTGGAAGGGATAGATCGCCGCCAGCCGGTTGATCGACTCGGAGGTGTTCTTGGTGAAAATGACACACTGGGTGGCGGGGTCTGCGCCGACGAATTTCAGCACCACTTCGCGCGCTTCGTCGTAGAGGTGGGTGGAGACCAGCGATTTCATGCCCGATCCGCGGTGGACGCTGGAGTACCACGTCATCATATCGTCGACTTTATCCTGCACGCGCTGAAAAGCGGGGGTGCTGGCGGCGTTGTCGAGGTTGACGTAGGTCACCAGGCTTTGATCGAGCAGCGGAACGGATTGATTCACGCCCACAATCTGCGAACGCAGGTTTTCCATCGGTTTTTCGTGGACGGAGGCAGGTGAAATCATTTGGGATTCTCCTTTAAGGTGGTTTGTGGGGTGATGGGCGGGTTGGCGCTCGACGCTGACGCCCGTTCGATCATCCATTGGGAAAGCCGCTCAACCACACGCTGCTGTGAGCGGGAGATTTGTTCCATCACGATGCGCTCGGTTTCGATGGGATCGCGCGCCTGAAGCGCCGTCGCCAGGGCGATATGCTCCTGACGCATTTCCTCCGCGCTGTCGCGCAGGTCGAGTCCCAGGTGAAAGATGCGCGTCATCATGTCCAGCAGACCGCCGATCATTTCTGAAAGACGGGCGTTGCCCGAAGCCAGCGCCACCTGGGTATGGAAGGCGGTGTTTTCCTGCAAGAAATCGAGGTAGCTCTGGGTATCCTTGTAGCGGTAGGTGAAGTTGGCGCTTTCGCGAATGTGGCGGAGCTGCCCATCGCTGGCGCGCAGGGCGGCGAAGCGCACCGCCGAGACTTCCAGCACCTTGCGCAGTTCGTATATGTTGTTGATGTCTTCGAGGGTGATGGGGCTGACCAGGTAGCCGAAACGCGGGATGGATTGGACGTAACCTTCGGATTCCAGGCGTTTGAGCGCCTCGCGGATGGGGGTCAGCCCGAAATGATAGCGTTCCACGAGCTGCGCCTGAGCCATCTGGCTGCCGGGTTCGAGGGCGCAGGTGATGATGTCTTTTTTGAGGGCGGTGTACGCCTGGTCGGCGAGGGAGGAGTTATTCAAGGTCAATTTCCTGATATATCACAGATATATCAATAGAATAACACAGAATCCTCGTTTTTCAAGCCTTTTGCCCCTGGATGGTCTTGACAAATCGGTTAACTGCGCCATAATATAGAACAGATATTCTAATAAAGAGGCGCCATGACCCGTATCATCTTCTTTCCCGACGATACCCGCTGCTCGATCTGCGAAACCGCCCTGTCCCCCGAAGAGGCGGCGGCGCAAATCCGGGAGGGGCGCGCCTGCCCGCCCATCCCACCGGGAGACTGGTCTGTGCTGGTGGTGGGCACGCGCGTGGTGGTCTTTCCGCTGCCCACGGCAGAGCCTTCCCCGCCGGTGACGCTGTCGGCGCGCGAGGCGCAGGTGCTTTCGGGATTGGCGCAGGGGCTGACGGTCAAACAGATGAGCCTGCGCATGGGCGTGGAGCGGCGGACGGTGTTTCTGCATCTCGCGCGGTTGAAGTCCAGGCTGGGCGCATCCACCCGCGAGCAGTGCGTGGCGCGCGCAGCGGCGCTGGGAATCCTGCCCACATCTCCCCTATGAGTTTTGGAGATATCCGCTATAATTGGGTATGTTTGATGATTTATCAAACCATTACTTTTATGTTTCCCGGAGCATGTTAATGCTGAATGGGAAGAATTATTGGAGGATGTATGCAAAAAAGTGGGGAAAACGCAGCAGGTATTCGATCTGCGCTGTTTGTGGATTTTGAGAACATCTACCGCACGCTGGAAGAACAGGATGCGGAAGCCGCGGAGCAGTTCGCCGCCAACCCGGACCGCTGGCTGGCATGGCTGGAAAAGCAAATGCCCGACAGCCACGTCAACCTTTCGGGCGGCGGTCGGCGAATCTTAATTCGCCGCTGTTACATGAACCCCGCCACAGAATGCGCGCGCTACCTGCCCTATTTCATTCGTTCCGGTTTCGAGGTGATCGACTGCCACCCGGTGACCGGTCACGGCAAGAACAGCGCTGACATTTACATGGTGCTGGATATTCTGGATGCGCTGGAGAATCCGGTGCACCTGGACGAGTTCATCATCTTCTCTGGTGACTCGGATTTCCGCCCGGTGCTGCTGCGTCTGCGCAAGCACGACCGCCATTCCGCCATTCTGGGCACGGGTTACGTTGCCAATGCCTACCGGTCTGCGTCAGATTACGTGATCGATTCTGAGCTGTTCGTGCGCGCGGCGTTGGAAGTGACCGACAGCGACGAGGAAAACGGCGTGGAAAAGCACCCGGGCGTGGTGCGCGCGCCCACGGCGCTGCTCAAACGCATGGCAGACCGGCTGTACGAAGTGG
>JBDKTF010000320.1:0-2389 GCA_039680295.1 Anaerolineaceae bacterium | reverse complement strand
GCGCAGGGCAGTGGGGATCAGCGCTTTCCATGGCGTGCAAGTTCTTTAATCTGCCATTGGAAGTGTACATGGTAAAAGTCTCCTACAACCAGAAACCCTATCGACGCGTTTTGATGGAGACCTATGGGGCGCAGGTGTTTGCCAGTCCCACTCATCTGACGGATGCCGGACGCGCCATTCTGGCGGAGAATCCTGATAATCCCGGTTCCCTGGGAATTGCCATTTCAGAAGCGGCTGAAGTGGCAGCAAAATCTGGCGGGATGAAGAAATACGGGTTGGGATCGGTTCTGAATCATGTGCTGCTACACAATACGGTGATTGGTGAAGAAGCATTGAAGCAGATGGACATGGCAAACGAGTACCCTGATGTGGTCATCGGGTGTGTGGGCGGGGGATCGAATTTCTCTGGAATCGCTTTCCCCTTCTTGCGCGCGAATCTGCGTGAAGGCAAACGCACACGGCTGCTGGCGGTGGAGCCCAAGGCAACCCCTTCACTGACCAAGGGCGTGTATTCCTATGATTACGGCGACACCGGCATGATTGCGCCGATTGTAAAGATGTTCACGTTGGGTCACGATTTCATCCCGGCGGGGATTCATGCCGGCGGGCTGCGCTATCATGGAATGTCGCCGATCTTAAGCAGTCTCTATGACGCGGGGCTGATCGATGCGATCGCGGTGCATCAACGCGCGACCTTCGAAGCGGCGATCCTCTTCGCGCAAACGGAGGGTATTTTACCTGCGCCGGAATCGGCTCACGCCATTCGCGCGGCGATCGACGAGGCGCTGGACGCGAAAGTGAAAGGTGAGAAGCGGGTGATCCTTTTCAACCTTTCGGGACATGGAAACTTTGATCTCGCGGCGTATCAGGAATTCCTTTCTGGAAAGCTGGAAGATTATGAATATCCGGCGGATACGGAGAACATTCGCCTGCATTTACCCGCCATAGAACTGGCTTGACTGCCCCATCCTACCCCCTCCCCAAAATCCGCCGATCTTGGGGAGGGGGGAATCGAAACAACCGCTTGAAACTCAGTAAATTTATTGGAAAATGATCTATGGAAAGATTTTACCCAGAGGAGGTACGCGATGTCATATCCGGCGGATTTCACATCTGATCATCAAACCCTCTCATTGAAAGCGAGCATGGCAAGAAGCCCGTTCCTCTGGGATGAACTGAAACAACACCCCACCCGGTTCCGAATCGCTACGGGTGATCGTACAACCGGCGCACTGCACATTGGGCATTATTTTGGCTCATTAAAGAGCCGGGTGACACTTCAAAATCTTGGCGTTGAACAATATCTGATCCTGGCTGATTATCAGGCGATTACAGATCGAACTTCAACCGAAAGCCTCCGGCAGAGCGTTTACGACATCATACTTGATTATCTGGCGGTTGGCATTCAACCAGAAAAATCAACGATATTCTGTCACAGCATGATACCCTGTTTGAATCAGCTTCTCCTGCCCTTTTTAAGCGTGGTGAGCATGGCTGAGCTGCAGAGAAATCCGACGGTGAAAGAGGAGATTGCGATCTCGGGGATGAAATCAGTGCGCGGGTTAATGATGATTTATCCGGTTCATCAAGCCGCAGATATTCTTTTTTGCAAAGGGAATGTCGTGCCTGGCGGAAAAGATCAACTCCCTCATATTGAGATTACGCGTACCATCGCCCGGCGGATCAACAACACCTATTTTGACGGGGAGAGATTCTTCCCCGAACCAGAATTATTGTTTGGCGATGTTCCATTATTGTTGGGTCTGGATGGTCGCAAAATGGGAAAAAGCCTGAACAATGCCATCAGCCTCAAGATGACAGCCGATGAAACGGCTCAGTTGATCCAAAAGGCGAAAACGGATACTGAAATTCAGATATCCTATGATCCAGATCGACGTCCAGAAATTTCCAACCTGTTGAGGATCTATTCGCTGTGCACCGGATTGTCTCCCGAGGCGATCGCAAATCAAATTGGATCTCAAGGGGCGTCTGTATTGAAGAAGAATTTGATCGAGGTGGTAAATGAGTACTTCCGCCCGATTCGCGAGCGAAGAAATCATTTTGGCGATGATCCGGATTACGTGTGGGGGATTCTGCGGGCTGGAAATTTAAAAGCAAATGCAGTTGCCGAGCAAACGATCAATCGTCTGCGCGAGGCGATGCATATGGCGTATTATTGATGCAAAAGGGGGTTATTCGACGCCGAACAGAACAACCTGGATGTGCTGGTTGTAAAGCTGGGGAGGCGTACCGCCGATCTGCCCGAGGGTATATGCCCCCGCCAAAGGAATATCCCCAAGAGCGTCTGATAGAGCCTGGATCTCTGCGCCGGGATGCGTTTCGAACATCAGTTGCCATGCCGTGTCGGCAAAGACCACGGCAAAGAGGG
>JBDKTF010000446.1:0-3863 GCA_039680295.1 Anaerolineaceae bacterium | reverse complement strand
GCTGCGGTTGAAATTGTTGAATCGCTGCCGGATGTCGTCAAAATGCTTTACCCGAACTAATCTGCTTTCGAACGCTAAAAGGAGATCTTGAAAATGGCTAAGTATCTTGCGGGAATTGATGTCGGTACCACGGGCGCTCGCTGCGCAATCTTTGATCTGAAGGGCAATATCATTGCCAGCAAATATCGCGAGTATTCAGCGACCTATCCGAAGCCCGGCTGGGTGGAGCAGGACCTGGACGAGATGGTGGCGATGACCATGGAAGCCTGCAAAGCAACCATTACAGCCTCCGGGGTGGATCCGAAAGAAATCGCTTCGATTGGTTTCTCCACACAGCGCTCGGTCACTGTTCCAGTGAATGCAGACGGCAGCAAAGTGCGCCCGATGATCGGCTGGCAGGATGCGCGTACCGGCGCCGAAGTGGCGGATATGCTGAAGGTCATCGATGCGGGACGTTATTACGATATTTCCGGGATGCCCATGGGAACCACCTGGAATATCACCAAGATGCTCTGGATGCGCAAGAACGAACCAGAACTGTATAAGAAAACCTACAAATTCGTCCAGAATCAGGATGCCGTATTGAAAGCCTTCGGCGCAGATGATTTCTATACCGATATCTGCGACATGGCTTTCTATGGGGTGTGGAATGTCGCCGAATTGCAGTGGGACAAAGAACTCTGCGATCTGTTTGATATTCGTCCCGAAATGATGGGCAAACCCGCCCCGGCGGGAACCCAGGTGGCGGTGGTCAATAAAGACGTCGCTGAAAAGACCGGTTTTGCTGTAGGTACTGCCATTTGCGTTGGCGCGGGCGATCAAAACTGCGGTGTGGTCGGTATGGGTTCGGTCAAGAGCGGAATTGTAACGGTCACCCTGGGAACGGCTGGGCTCGCGATCCTCTCGCTGGATAAACACATCCCTGGCTTTGGCGGCATGATGATCACCAACCACGCTGTACCCGGCATGTGGGAGATGGAAGGTCTTTCCAACGCTGCCGCTAGCTCTTACCGCTGGTTCCGCGATGTCATTGGCACGCAGGAAGTCAACTGGGCAAAGGAAACGGGCAAGGACGCTTATGATTTCTTGAATGAAGAAGCTTCCAAAGCGGTTCCGGGCAGCAAGGGACTCCTGTACCTGCCGTATCTCGGCACCGCTGCCACCCCGCGCTGGAATGCCAATGCCCGCTCGGCTTTCATCGGCATGTCCTTCGCTCATGGGCGCCCCGAAATGGTGCGTTCGGTGTTGGAAGGCGTCACGCTGGAAATCCGGGACATGATGGACGGTTGGTTGAAAGCCGGTGTGGAAATCAACTCGCTGCGTCTGGGCGGCGGTGCGACGAAGTCGCCGCTGTGGAACCAGATTCAGGCGGATGTGTACGGTCGTCCGGTTCAGACGTTGAAGGTCGGCGAATCCACCGTGTTGGGCGCTGCGATCTTGGGCGGTGTGGGCGCCGGTGTCTTCGCCTCCATCCCCGAAGCGGTCGACATCATGGTGGAAGTGACCGATACGGTCGAACCCAACCTGAAGAATCATGCAGTATACGAAGAAATGTATGAGGTGTACACGAAAGCTTACGACGGTCTGACGGGCGCGGGAGCTTTCGATAAGATTGCCAGTGTGCAATCGGTCTGATCGATTCTGAGGAGCGGAAATCACACAATGGGGGAGAAACCGGAATTCCGGTTTCTCCCCAGGGCGGAAACGATCGGGCTGGTTGCCAATAAACCAGTAGTAGAAAAGGATAATTAAATATGGGCTTTCCCTCAAAAAACGCTTTGGGCAGCACGCCCGAAAGTGTAGTTGAACGACTCTTAAAAACTTCCCCGGGGCTGGAGGTATGGTGGGACTCTTCCCCGTTGGTTTATCAGAAATGGGCGGATCAGCTTATCAGCCAGAGCTCTCCTGAAAATCAGGACAGCCTTCGTGCCCAATTGACCCGTCTGTATGATCCTGCGCACCCCGAAAAAACATTGTTCCGCGGGGTAACCACCAATCCTCCCCTCTCGCTCAACGCCATGAAGAATGATCCCGCGCGGTGGGAAGGCTGGATTAAGGATTACTGCCAGAAGCATTCCGGCGCAACGGTGGAAGAGGTTTTCTGGGCGCTGTACAAAGAGATCGTGCGTCTGGGCGCCGAAACCTACCTTCCCGTTTTTCGCTCTTCCGGGTATATGTACGGCTATCTGTCCGGTCAGGTCGATCCGCGGAAGTTTTTCGACGGCGAATTGATGCTGAAGCAGGCGTTGGAGTTGAGTGCCCTCAGCCCCAATGTGATGGTGAAGATTCCCGGCACGACAGAAGGTGTGAATGTGATCCGTGAATTAACCGCGCGGGGAATTTCGACGAACTGCACCGCCGGTTACGTGGTTCCGCAGTTTGTGGCGGTCGCCGAGGCGGTTCAGACGGGTCTGGTGGAAGCCCGGAAAAACGGCGTGGACCTGACCCATTGGCGTTCGGTGGTCACCGATATGAGCGCCCGTTGGGAAAATTCGGAAGCGTTTACCGAAGACGCGAAAACGGCGGGGGTCGAATTAACCCTTGAAGACCGTCGTTGGGCGGGTGTCGCAATATTCAAGAAGGCGTACCGTATTTATCGTGAAATGGCGTATCCCAGCAAGATGCTGATTTGTTCGGTGCGCATGGGACCGAATTCCAACGGCACGGTGCATTGCAGTCATCTGGAAGAGACGGCGGGCGCCAGCGCTGTGTTTACCCTTCCGCCGAATTTTCTGGGCGAACTCTTTACCCAGGGTCAGAACCTTCAGTTCGAACCCCGCATCTGGGATGAAATTCCGTCGGATGTCATGGAACGTCTGGAGAAGATCTCGTATTTCAAACGCTCCTTTGAACCCGATGGCTACAGCCAGATGGAATTCAACACCATTCCGTCTCTGGTGAGCACGTTTAAGGAATTTTCTGGCGCGACCCAGAAGATGGTTGATTTCGTCTGTGAACGCATGCCTGCATTGTAATGGAATGTGAAAGCACATCTGCCCGTAGCGGAGAATGCCCTGCGGGCAGGTTTATTAACCTGGTGAATTTGTAAAAGTTCTGAATATGCTTTGAAGTCGAGAAGACCCCTTATGAACCCTTCTGAATCTGTACTCTCCCCCGATATTGCCCTTCAATCCCGTTATCCCGACGTGGATACCCTCACAGCGCATACACTGCGTTTTCTGGCGGTCGACGCCGTTCAGAAAGCCAATTCAGGGCATCCGGGTTTGCCGCTCGGTGTGGCTGACATGGTCACAACCCTCTGGACGCATTTTTTGAAAATCAATCCGCAGGACCCCACCTGGACAAACCGGGATCGTTTTGTTCTTTCTGCGGGGCATGGTTCAGCGCTGCTGTACAGTTTGCTGCATTTGTGGGGGCAGCATTATTCACTGGATGACCTGAGTCAGTTTCGTCAATGGGGAAGCGTTACGCCCGGACATCCCGAATATGACCTCAAGCGCGGGGTCGAGATTACCAGCGGTCCCCTGGGACAGGGTCTTGCCAGTGCGGTGGGTATGGCGCTGGCGGAACGCTGGCTGGCAGCGTATTTCAACCGCCCCGGCTACCCGGTGATGGATCATTTTACCTATGTGCTGGCGTCGGATGGCGAGCTGATGGAAGGCGTATCGCACGAAGCCGCTTCGCTGGCGGGCTGCTGGAAACTGGGCAGACTTATTGTTTTGTATGACGACAACCGGATTTCGATCGATGGTTCCACTGCGTTGAGCTTTACCGATGATACCGCTGAACGTTTCCGCGCCTATCACTGGCACGTGCAGGAGGTGGACGGGCACGACATGACCGCGATCAGCCGGGCTTTGGAGGCTGCTCAGCACGAATCGGAGCGTCCTTCCATTCTGATC
>JBDKTF010000319.1:0-9094 GCA_039680295.1 Anaerolineaceae bacterium | reverse complement strand
TCCATAACGTCTGCGCGGTTCCAGCGTCCAAAGCCACCGCCGATCTCGCGACCCGCATGGAGATTCCCCTGGCGAGCCTGAAGGAGCATCCAAATCTGGACCTGGTGGTGGATGGAGCGGATGAGATCGACCCTTCCATGAACCTGGTCAAAGGGTTGGGGAATGCCTTGCTGCGTGAAAAGATCGTGATGTCGTATGCGCGGTGGGCGGTAATTATCGCCGATGAATCCAAATGTGTGAGGCGTTTGGGGCGCGGACCCCTTCCGGTGGAGATCCTGCCATTCGAAGCCGAAGCGCAAATCAGATGGCTGGCTTCGCTCTGCGCCCGCGCAGAAATGCGCACAGATGCGGATGGGCAGCCTTTGGTCACGGACAATGGGAATTTCATCGCGTTATGCTGGTTTGAGCAGAGCATTTCTCATCCCGTCAATCTGGCGGCGCGATTAAATGCCCGTCCGGGGATCATTGAACATGGTCTCTTTCTCGGCATGGTCGATGAATGTATCATCGCCGGGTCTGAAGGCGTGCGCGTCTTGCGCAAAGGAGCATGATCGGTCAGGGCAAGAAGAATCGTTTGGCGTGAATATCCGGGAAATAACCTTCTCTCAGTGTCAGGGGGCAACCAGGGAGGGGGATGGTTTCGGCAAACCGTCCCCCTCCCACTCCTGTCAGGATGTCTTAACTTCCATGTCGATTGACAGCAAGGAGGGGTTATGCTACGATATGGATGTCTAGATACTGAAATGGCGGCGTCTAGACGGCACAGGAAATCAAAAACTGGAAATCGAGAGATGCAATGGCTTCAATCATAAATCGAATCGATGGCATTCCGCGCTATGTTCAAATCCGCGAATCCCTGCGTGAAGAGGTTCAATCCAAGCGGTTACTCCCGGGGACGAAATTGCCATCTGAAGATGAGCTTGCAGTTCAATATGGCGTCAGTCGGATGACCATCCGCCAGGGGATTGCCGACCTTCTGGATGAGGGGATTCTCTACCGCAAGCACGGCGTGGGGACGTTTGTCGCTCAGCCGCAGGTCAGCCGGGACCATACCCGTCTGACGAATTTCTTCGAAAGCTCAGAAGCGAATCATGTGGTGGCGACCATGCGGGTATTGATTGCGGATATCCTTCCCGCGAACTTGAAAGTATCCAAAGCGTTGGCGTTGAAGGAAGGCGAACTCGCCATCCGCATCAAAACGCTGCGAATGGCGGACGGCATTCCGGTGACGGTGCACGACGCCCATGTTCCTTATAAGTTGTTTCCGCAGCTCTTGCAGGAAGACCTGGAATCTCGCCATTTGTGGGATTATATGGAGCAGTATGGTTATCCGGTCAAGCGGGCGGTTCAGCGGTTGGAAGCCCATGAAGCCGATGAAGAGATTGCTAACCTTCTGGAGATCGAAGTTGGCGCGCCCATTCTGTATAAAGAGCGCACGGTTTATGCCGAAGACGGCACGCCGGTGGAGTTCACGTATTGTTACAACCGCGGAGACCGGTATTCATTGACGGTGTCTCTCTCGCGTTAACGCATAACGGGGATCGGGCTTAAGGGGGCGGTACCCTGGCGGATGATCCAGTGAGCCTGCGACGGAAATTGCAGGCTCGCTTTATTGAATGGGTTCAGGGCGCTGGAGAGAGGATAAATTCCAAAAATTTAAATTCGTACTGCCCATGTCACGTGGATGAGTTATCATATCCGGAGTATTTCTTTTCAACAGGTAATTTTGGCGTTTCTGAGCCTTGCTTGACAGTCATCCGGCAACCGGATAAAATTTTGTCCATACCTCAATCAATGCCGCCATATCTTCCGTGATAGCGTACGCGACTGAAAATTGCGTTCCTCTGGGATTGATTTCCAGATTTCTTATCCTAGAAGAAAACACCTTCGAGGCATATAAACTCTTCGAGGTGTTTTTTTGTTTATATCCAAAAATCCTGTCCATTCCCATCGAATATTTTCATGATGCGTCAACCTCTGAGATTGATGCGGGACCTTATTTGCGAACGATGATGATCATCTATTTTCTAAACGGGTTATTTTTTGGCGTGCTTGGATTGGCAGCCTTTTTTCAGTACAGGCGCGGCAGTAATTTTCCACTCCGGAAGAACCTGCCCTGGTTGGCATTGTATGGGATCGCCTGCGGCATTTCCAGCTGGATTGAAATGTTTCTGGTTGTGGGCATAGATCCCCAGACCGAACAAATTTTGCGGGTGTTCAGTACCATCAGTCAGCCGTTGATTGGGTTGATCCTGTTCATCTTTGGCTGGCGCATGTTGAGTCATCTGACCCCTCTGCCAGCCTGGACCATGTTTATTCCCTACGCTTTGATCGTCCCGATTTCCTTCGCGGTTGCCTATGCATCCACCACGTTTATTACCCCATCGCCCCTCGAAATTCCCATTGACATCTGGTCACGCTATTTTCTGTATTTGCCTGGCAGTCTGATGGCTGGCATCGGCTTTCTGCGCCAATGGAAGGAGCAGAAAAAGATGGGATATGCCGATGTGGCGAACCTGATGATGGGCGCGGGCGTGGCTTTTCTGTTTGAAGCGTTTGTGGTTGGACTGGTGGTACCGGCGGCGCCTTATGGACCTGCTTCTTATTACAACTATGACCGGTTTTTGTTCAATGCTTTTACCGGTGAAGCCGGGGGTAGCACACAACCGGTGAGTCTGGTCCCCTGGCTGGATTACCGCAGCGTATTGACCGCCACCGGTCTGCCCATTGAATTCTGGCGCATGTTGTCCACGATTGCGGTGACTTTCTTCGTGGTGCGCGGGTTGGATGTGTTTGATACGGTTCAAAAACGCGAAGTTAAGAAATTGCAGGGAGAACGTGACCAGGCTCAGCAGCAAGCCTATGAAACCCAGATTGCTGCGCGTTTGACCGCAGAAAATTGGATCAATACATTGATCGAGATCAACCGTCGGATTGTCAATCTGGATCATACCGATGCGATTTTAATGACCATCGCCGAAAAGGCTGGAACACTCATGCACTCAGATTTTATCGGTCTGGCAATCATGAGTGATGACCATTCCCAGCTTTCATTGAGGTGTTATGCGAACCATGATGGGGCATGGGTGTTGGACAATCCGTTGATCGTATCCAACCCGTTGATTATGGGCGCAGTACAAAGCTCATCCTCTTATCTCTCAAATGGGAATGAAACGCAGAATGAACGGGACGGTATCTGTTTCTTTGGCGATGACACGGCGGACTCATTTGCGATTGCGCACATGGACCTGGATAATATCCCGTTGGGGGCTTTATGGGCAGCCAGTTTTGAACCGCGGCAGTATTCAGATGTCGATATCACCTGGCTCGAGTCACTGGCGGATCAGGTGGTGATCGCCATTCAGCACGGATTGATGACCGCACAACTGCAGTCCCTGTCCATTATCGAGGAACGCGGGCGAATTGCGCGGGACATGCACGATGGAGTGGCTCAGGTATTGGGGTATATGAATGTGCAGCTTCAAACGTTGAATTTGTTGTGGAAGCAGGGGAAACAGAATGAGTTTGAGGAAGAAATGGTGCAGATGCAGCGGGCTGTTCAATCCGCCAATGCTGATGTGCGCGAAAGCATTCTGAGCCTGCGCACCACGCTTGCGACGGATAAAGGCGCGGCGGCGGCCATGGCTGAATATATTGAAGAGTTTGGCTTGCAGACCGGCATCGAAATTCAATTTCAGAACGGTGTTGACGGAGAAATCAACCTGTCTTCGCTGGCTGAAGTGCAGTTGGTATGCATTCTTCAGGAAGCGCTGACCAATGTGCGCAAGCATGCGCATGCCAGCCAGGTACGTGTTCACCTGGACCGGCATCGTTCGCATGGAAACGAATTTATTCTCTTGCTGGTGCAGGATAACGGGATTGGTTTTGAAACGAAGAAATCTCATCAGCATTTTGGTATCAAGACGATGGGCGAGCGCGCCCACAGCGTAAACGGAGAAGTGCAGATCCAATCCAAACGCAGCCAGGGTACTTCCGTTCTGTGCCATTTACCGTGCCTGACTCAGGGAAAAATTACAGAGGGTGCGATGTACCCGATTCAGAAAGATGAGTGTGCATGAACTTACGCGAGTGGGCGCTGCCCGTGTATACCATTTTGATGCAGTTGTCCGTGGGTTCCATGGCGGTGTTATGGATTTTGCGAACTTTTTATCGGTCACGATTTAGCGATGAGCAAATCGAAGATGCCCTGCGCAATCCGGTGGCGGTCATTTTTATCACGATTTCGATGGCGATGGTCGGGTCGTTTTTTCACCTCAGCCAGTGGTATATCTCGTTTATGGCAATCGTAAATATCAATACCTCCTGGCTGAGCCGCGAAGTGTTTTTTACGGTTCTTTGCTGGCTGGCGGTGACCTCATTGTGGTACATCCAGGCGCATGTGGACGCGCATATGCGCTTAAAATCGCTGCTGGGTTGGCTGGCGGTCGGGTTTGGATTAACCGCCATCTTCTGTATGTCGAATTGTTATCAACTGCCTTCTCAGGCAGCCTGGGATACCCCGTTTACCTATGGTTTCTTTTATTCTTCCGTCATCTTGTTGGGAATATCTGCCAGCATAACGATACTGACGATGGATTTGCAGCTTGTCAGTATGCAAAAACCGCTGAAAGAGCGTGTCAGCCCTGAAATCATTCGCCGTTCTCTGCCGGCATTGGCAATTGCGGCAATCATATTGATGCTGAGTGTCATCTTGCAATACCACCTCCTGATCCAGCGTTTGAGCGCCGGTGATCTGACGGCCGAAACCAGCGTGCAGCTTTACACGGGGCTTTACCAGCCGTTATTAATCTTTCGCCTGGCAGCCGGGTTGTCAGGCGTATTCTGGTTGGCTATTGCCGGGCTGCAGGTATGGCGGCGAAAACTGCCCGTAGTAAACCTGGGCAGACATGCCTATATGGCTTGTTTATTGATCATGGTTGGCGAAATTGTGGGAAGGTTCCTGTTTTATGCCACCCATGTTCGTATCGGAATTTGAAGAAGTATTGGAAAGAGGTTCTGCCATGACGATTCGAGTGCTGATTGCTGATGACCATAAATTATTTCGCCAGGGGTTGCACAGCCTGATGCGCGCCCGGGACGACCTCGTGGAGGTGGTGGCTGAAGCCGAAACCGGGCAGGAAGCGATTCGTCTGGTGGCGCAGTTCCAGCCGGATATCGTCTTGATGGACATTTATATGCCTCAGGGTGACGGCTTGGAAGCCACCCGCGAAATCCGCAGCCGTTTTCCGAAAACCGCGGTGGTCATGCTCACCTCTTCTGAAAAAGAAGAGCATCTCTATGAAGCCATGCGTCTGGGCGCAGCCGGTTACTTGCTCAAGAATCTGGATGCAGATGAGCTGTTTGACCTGCTGGAACGGGTCACGCGCGGCGAAGTCGCCATGACGCGTACCATGGCAAGCCGGTTGTTAAAAGGTCTTGCCAGCGGGCACGGCAGCCCGGAGGCGGAAAAGGAGAAGTTGACCGAGCGCGAGGTGGAAGTGCTCAAACTGGTGGCAAAAGGGAATTCCAATCCGCAGATCGCGGCAGAACTGTGCATTACGGTCAATACGGTCAAAAGCCATTTGAAAAATATATTGACCAAATTGCAGCTGGATAACCGCACCCAGGTGGCGGCATACGCGGCGCAGAGCGGTCTGCTGCCTGAAGAGAAAGAAAAAGATCACCCACTTGGGTGAGATGAAAAGTCCTCCATGGAAGGATGAATGCAGTTTCCGGTTTACCTATACTGATATGGTCACAATGCCATCAGGAGAGTAATCGAGAAAAAGGAAATGAGCTGTCTGTGTTAGGGTAAGCAAGTGCGCTTACCGTCCTGAAGGAAAAAATAGGTAAACAAATATTTTATGGAGGATAGGAATGCCTGAACAGGATTTCCTGACAAAGATCATCAATGATACGATCCTCAGCCGCCGCAGCTTTATGAAATGGGGCGCGGCGCTGGGGGGCGCGGCAGCCATGGCGGGTGGCGTGAGCCACGGTTTGAAAGCCGTGGAGGCTGCTTATAAAAATGTGAACTCAGAAGGCAAGTGGGTGACTGCTCCCTGCTGGCATAACTGCAGCTGCGGTAATTCCCGGTGCTTACTGAAAGCATATGTGGTCGATGGTGTTCCCATTCGCATTAAATCGGATGACGATGCAGAAATTCCAGATTCCTATGATGTTCCCCAACGCCGCGCCTGCCCGCGCGGACGATCTCATATCAAACAGGTGATGTCGGGCGAGCGTTTGAAGTACCCGATGAAACGCAAACACTGGGAGCCAGGCGGCGGAGACAAGGAATTACGCGGTCGTGATGAATGGGTGCGTATTTCCTGGGATGAGGCACTGGATATTGCGGCATCTGAAATCAAACGCATTTACGATACCTATGGTCCCAAATCGGTTTTTGGCGCGACCTGGGGATACGAAAACGGCGAAATCCTTTGGGACCCGATGCCCCGTCTGTTTAATACATTGGGCGGTCATGTTTCCTTTTTTGGAACAGTTTCCATGGGGTCCTGGCCTTACGAAGAAATATTCATGGAAGGCAATGTCTTCGATGCCAGTGATCGTATGAGCCTGCGCGATGCGAAGCTGCTTGTGCTGGTGGGTTGCAACTGGGCAGCGAACAAAGCTGGCAACAATGCCTATTTTGTCAAACAGGCAAAAGACCAGGGCGCGAAGGTGATTATCATTGATCCATGGCTGAATCAGACGGCAGAAGGTCTGGCGGACCAGTGGATTCCAGTCATCCCCGGCACGGATGCGGCTCTCTTCCTGGGTGTTGCGTATCACATGATCGTCAACAACCTTCAGGATCAGGCATTCCTGGATAAATACTGCAGCGGTTTTGATGCCGACCACATGCCCGAGGGCGCACCCCAAGGGGATAACTTCAAAGATTACGTCCTGGGTACCTACGACGGCGAACCCAAGACCCCTGAATGGGCTTCCACAAAATGCGGCGTGCATCCAGATGTGATCCGTGATCTGGCGATACAGATGGCGACGATCAAACCCGCAACATTGATCGCCGGTCAGAGTACCACCAAGTTCCCGGCGGGCGATATCTTCGGGCAGATTTTCTACACCGTGGGCTGGATGACGGGGAACGTGGGTCTTCCGGGCGCCTCTGTCTCGGATATCGGACCCGATGCGGCAATGGTGCATCCGCTGGTTACCGCCGGGCGTTATAACGATACGATCGTTCCAAATGCTTTGATGCCCAAACAAATTTTCCAGGCGCCAGATTTCACCACTGACCATGATTGGGAATGTCTGGAATATAGTGAGATCTGGCAATCCATTCTGGATGGCGAATATGGGCGTGACTGCTGGCCTGGCGGCAAGCGGAAGATCGACATCAAGATGATTTTCCACGGTCATGCGCATTTCTTGAATTCTTTGCCAAACGCCAACGCCGGGATTAAAGCGCACCGGAAAATGGAATTTGTTCTGGCGAACTGCACCCACTACAATTCCAATGCGCGCTATGCAGACCTGGTTCTGCCCATCAGCACGCTTTGGGAACGCCAGGGGCAGGTTTTTGCAGATAACCGCGAGCATGCGCTCTGGTGGCAGAACGTCATGGAACCGCTTTTTGAATCGAAGACCGATCTGGATGTCGCGGCTGGTATCGCCGAGCGCCTGGGTCTGGATGAAAAGGCGATTTTCGGGAATTCTTATCCCCAGAAAGAATTCAATACGCTGTCAGGCTCCATGGTGATGAAACCGGATGGTTCTGGTTTTGAACCCTTGGTGACGATTACCGCTGCGGATATCAAAGCCATGGGCGTGGAAGGGAAACCACAGCAGGGGAGAATTACGGTTCAAGAATTCCGTGAGGCGGGGATTTATCGTGTTCCGCGCAAACACGGCGATGCATTAACTCAAATCAAACACAAGACATTCCGTGAAGATCCCGAAGCCAATCCATTGAACACCGCCAGTGGAAAATTGGAAATCTACTGCCCGACCCTGGCGACCATGACGAATATGTATGGTTTCTCCACGATTGAACCGATCGGAAAATGGCAGGAACCCCTGCCGGATCAGGGCAATCATGCGCGGTCTGACGAGTATCCATTGATACTTCATACGCCTCACTCTTTACGCCGTGCACATACGACTTTGGATAATATCCCGTGGCTGCGCGAAGCTTTCCCTCAGGAATGTTTCATGAGCTCAGTGGATGCGGAAAAACTGGGTATCCAGACCGGTGATGTGGTTCTGATGACCAGCCCGTATGGCAAGGTGATCCGCCGTGCAAAGGTATTACCCGGGATGATTCCAGGATCGGTTGCGCTGCAGGACGGCGCCTGGATCTTGATTGATGAAAAAACCGGCATTGATATGGCGGGCGATCCGAATATCTTGCAGGCGTTCCCCGCTTCTGGCATGGGCTACCAGTGTTGGACGGGCACTCTGGTGAGAGTTGAAAAGTACGACGGTGATTTGCTCCCAGATGCTCAATGGTCGACCAGAACATTTACACTGGCGGAAGGATAATACAACATGGCGAAACAACTTGGCTTTTATTTCAACTCGGATATTTGTGTGGGCTGCAAGACCTGCCAGATTGCCTGCAAAGATAAAAACGATCTGCCGGTGGGTATCACCTGGCGGCGTGTGGTCGAATACGGCGGCGGCGATTGGGGAAAGCGCGATGGCGTGATGGCTCCCAAAGGCATTTTTGGGTATTTTATCTCCATCGCCTGCAATCACTGCGCGAATCCAGCCTGTGTGAAAGCCTGCCCGACAGGCGCCATGCACAAGGGCGAGAATGGAATTGTCTCGGTGGATATGGAAAAATGCGTCGGCTGCCGCTACTGCGAATGGGCGTGCCCGTACGGCGCTCCTCAGTTCAACGACGAAAAAGGCGTCATGACCAAGTGCAACTTCTGCGAAGACCTGCTTGCTCAGGATCAGCAGCCAGCCTGCGTCAGCGCCTGCGCGATGCGCGCCCTGGAATTCGGCGAAATTGATGAACTGCGCGCAAAATACGGCAGTGAAGTTGAAATCGAACCGCTGCCCACCTCTGAAATTACGCACCCGAGCCTGGTGATTAATCCGAACCGCAATGCGCAGCCCACAG
>JBDKTF010000118.1:0-2334 GCA_039680295.1 Anaerolineaceae bacterium | reverse complement strand
TGATGGTGAATTTTTGGATGGCTTCGTCCTGTAAACCAATGGGTACCATCATCTCTGCGATCTGGGTGTGGACGGGCAGGTAGGTGGGCGCAAATACCAGCGCGGCGTAGGCTTCTTCCATGGCGGTGCGGTAGTGCCCTTCGGTGGCGAGTTTGCGGATGAGCGCCAGCGAATCGATCAGCTTGCCGCTCTGGGTCTGGAGGAGCATTTCTGCCACAGGAAGCGGAGGAGAACCGGCGGGCTGGGTCGGAAGCTGCTCGCGGGCGCGGACCAGGTTGGCGCGCCAGTTGGGTTTGAGAAGCATACCCGCGACTGTGCTGCATAATTTCTTCGCGCGCTCAACGTCTTTCTCGAGGCGCTGCGTTTCCAACAGCGGTTCGTACATCTGCCGGACTTCGCCCGATTTTTCGGGTGACACCACTGCGGCATCGGCAATCCCCAGCGCGGTGAGGTATTCCACGGCGGCTTCAGGGAGGCGGTCCATCTTTTCCATCGCCTGACCCATCAACAGGCGCGCGCCGAGAATGTACGCGGGATGCTTGACGGCTTCCTGCAGGGGAACCAGCGCCGCTTCACAGGCTTCGGAATGGACGCAGGCATAACCCAGCGCATAATAGATGTTCGCCTGGGTGTAACCCAGTTCCACCACGTGCTGCAGCTCTTCGGCGGCTTGCGCAAAGCGACCCACAGTGTGCGATTCGATCGCCTGACCGATGTGGAGCATGATTTTGGCGCGGTTGTCGCCCTCGAAGGGCAGTCCCCCGGCGCCGCGTTGAATGGCGCCCAGACCACGGCGCGCCTGAAGGGCGGGCTCTTTTTCTTCCTCGCCCTGATCGAAGAGGATCTGCGCCAGTTCTGCCAATGCCGATTGACGCGCGGCTTCCACCGGATCCTGCGAGGTCGATTCGGCGGGCGCCTGCGAGGTGGGGGATTCAAGCCTGGGGGTGGGCGTCTGCTCGATTTCAACGGGGCGGGGACGCGCGGGACGCGGCAGGCGCTGGTTGGTGCGCAGCAGGATCATCGCCTGGCGCGCTTCGGCAGACTGGGGATCGATTTGCAGGGCATGACTGACCGCCTGCATGGCTTTTCCAGAATCGCTGCCGTATTGGAACAGGCTCGCCATCAGCAGATATTCGGTTACCGCCTGAGCGCGGCGTTCGAGATGTTCATAGGTGAGCGCAAGACGCGAATGGGCGATCAGATTTTCGGGGCTGATCGACGTCACCCGTGTCCAGTTGGCAAGGGCTTTCTCCACATCCTTCAAGCGGATGTACAGTTCCCCGGCTTGAAGCGCGGCTGTCACAGCGTCGTGCGTATTCCCCAAGGCATCACAGATCTGGGAGATTTTTTCGTAGGCAACGGGGTCTGAGGGGGTGATGCGGGCGGCGTGCTGGTACATGGACAGGGCTTCATCATACCGCTTCAGCTCAAAGAGCGCCAAGCCCAGACTTACCAGTGCTTTGGGGTTGTCAGGCGCCAGCGACAAAGCCTGCTGATAATAGCGGCTGGCTTGTTCCCACTGCTGATCCCAGGCGGCGGAATGCCCCTGATTCATGGCGATTGCAAATTGATCCTGATCTGTGTTCATAGAAGCCCCGTATTTTTACAAAATAAGTGCCGTTTCGGTGTTGAGAACGAACCGGTTAATTTTACTCCCGGAATGTTTTCAGGGGTTCCAAATTCCCCCACCGATCTCCCGCCTTTGCCTCGGTGAGCAGCGGAATCTGGAGGGGATAGGCGCTTTCCATGGTTTCCTGGACGAGTTTTGCGGTCTGAAGCAGTTGATTGCGCGGACATTCGAGCACCAGTTCGTCGTGCACCTGGAGGAGCATGTGCGCCTCCAGACTGCTGGATTGAAGTGCATCCGAAACGTGCAGCATCGCCAGTTTCATAATATCGGCGGCGGTGCCCTGAATGGGTGCGTTGATGGCTTCGCGTTCTTCGCGATTGCGCAGCGCGGCGTTCATCTGATCCTTGAGCCCGGGGAAGTAGCGGCGGCGTCCGAGCAGCGTTTCGACGTAACCCTGCGTCGCCGCCTGGCGGCGCATCCCGTCCAGATAGCTCTTGACGCCGGGGAAACGCTCAAAATAGGCTTTAACGAAATTCTCCGCTTCGCCCAGGGTGAGATCGGTGGAGCGGCTCAATCCAAAGGAAGACATGCCGTAGATGAGCCCAAAGTTGATGGCTTTGGCGTGGCGGCGCTGTTCACGGGTGACCTGATCGAGGGAAACGCCGTAAATGGCGGCGGCGGTGGTAGCGTGAATGTCCTGCCCGGCGCGGAAGGCGGCGAGCATGGCTTCATCGCCTGCCATGTGCGCGACGATGCGCAGCTCG
>JBDKTF010000230.1:0-4922 GCA_039680295.1 Anaerolineaceae bacterium | reverse complement strand
AAATGACGGTCTATATTAACGGTGTCAAATTGGGAATGGTTGAGTCAAATATGCGTAGTAACGGCTTGTTGGCATTTCTGGTCTATCAGGAATCAGGAACAACAACCTGCAAATTCACAAACTCCTGGGTCTGGGATTTGAAGTAATCCGACCATATATTCCCTACATCACGATGAGCACAAGAAGGATAAAACCATGAAAACAACCATCATCAGCTCAATAGTTTTTGTCCTGTTTGCATCCATGCTTTTAACCGCCTGTGGGGTCGTTGCTCCACTCTCTGAGCCGACACCAACCGCAACCCTGGCAGCAACATCTACCCCTGAACCAACGGCTACTCCAACTCCCCGACCGACACCTGATTATACAGCAACCGTGTCATTCAAATCTACCAGCACCGCGGAAGCTGAATTTTCAGTGGTAAAGACTGAATTAGACAAACTTGGCGTTCCTATGGAAGATGGACAAATGGCGTGGCAGGTAAATGATGTCATCCCAATGTCGATAGACATGCATAATTCCTTCAGTGTGCTTCCTTTGGCGGAAGAGAAAAAATTTACCGATTTTATTTTGCATAGTAAATTGTCTTGGGATTCCACCAGTGGTCTGGCGGGTTGCGGGGTGATTTTCCGTTCAGAGGATGATTATGATCAAGGCGGACGGTATGCATTTTACCTGATGCGCTTACAATTCCAACCCGGTTGGGATATGGAATACATCAAATATGGTTATACCCAAGAGGTATTAACAGGCAAAACACTATTTACAGACATAATTAACGATGAAAAATGGAGTTCCAACGAAATAACATTGATCGTCAAAGGAAGTGAATTCACATCGTACATTAATGGACAAAAAATGAAGACCGTAAGCAATACAAAACTAGAAAAAGGAATTGTTGGTTTAGTCACCTGGCAAGAATCTGGGGTAACCGATTGTGAGTTTTCGGATAACTGGTTATGGGTAATTCAATAGTATTTCCTTTATATAAGTCCTGAATACTAGAGAGAACTTACGGATTTGGGATGAAAACCATTCTTTCACTCAAACGTTAACGCGCTCTCACTTCTCCCAGGACGGCAGTGATATTCCGTCGCCCGCTCCAGATCAACCAGAACTCGAAAGGGTTCTGGTTTTTTATATTCGCGCGTCCCATCGAGGGATAGTCGCCAATCAATTGGTTTCAAAAACCTCAAAACCAGATCAGCCCAGAGATTTGATCAGATAGTGGATGCAATTGAATATCCGTTTATTTATATAATGAGACAGACGCATTGAACTGTTCTATCATTCATTGTACGCAGTGTGGAAAATGCCGAAGTAAAAGGAGTTACTAATGAACTTTGTTAATTCAATCGATCAAAATCACCGCGTTCGGCTTCAAAAGATTGCACATCGAGTCATGCTTGAACGCGGATTGTATCCTGATTTTTCTCCAGCAGAAATCATAGAGATCAACCAAATGCTGCCTTCAACAGCAGCCCCAAGATCAGATGCCCCATCCATCCGGGACCTGCGCGGGTTGCTGTGGTGTTCCATTGATAATGATGATTCCCTTGATCTGGATCAACTGACCGTCGCCGAAGAACTTCAAGATGGTATGGTCAAAGTTCTTGTGGCTGTAGCCGATGTAGACTCGCTTGTTAAGGATGGCACAGCCATCGACGAACACGCGCGTTACAATACCACTTCGGTCTACACTGCCGCTGAAATCTTTCCCATGCTGCCAGAAAAACTTTCAAACGGGTTAACTTCTTTAAACTTGAATGAAGATCGACCTGCGATCGTCATCGAAATGGTCATTGGTTTAGATGGCACACTGCTAAATTCCAATGTTTACCTTGCCAAGGTACTGAATCACGCGAAACTCGCTTATAACAGTGTGGCTGCCTGGCTGGAAGGAAATGGTGCTGAGCCCATTGAAATTTCCGCTGTGCAGGGTCTGGATGATAATCTTCGCCTGCAGGATCGTATTGCACAAAGCATGAGGAATTTACGGCATGCTCACGGCGCACTCAATCTGGAAACCATTGAGGCGCGCCCCATCTTTGACGGCGATCAACTCAGTGATCTGGAAATTGAGGAAAAGAACCGTGCGAAGAACATAATTGAGGATTTTATGATCGCTGCGAATGGTGTGACCGCCCAGTATCTTTCCTCAAAGAAATTCCCATCGATTCGCCGTATGGTCCGCATTCCCAAACGTTGGGATCGAATTGTAGAAGTTGCGCAAGAACATGGAACCACCTTACCCGATTCCCCTGATCCGGTCGCTCTGGAACAGTTTCTCAGCCGTCAAAAAGAGATCGATCCGGTGCGATTCCCAGATTTATCTCTGACGGTGGTCAAGCTGTTGGGCGCTGGTGAATATGTTGCGGAGAAATCAGACGGGGCGGTTCCCGGTCATTTTGGTCTTGCCGTCAAGGATTATGGACATTCCACCGCACCCAATCGCCGCTATCCTGATTTAATCACGCAACGACTGTTAAAAGCTGCAATTTCGGACTCAGCCGTACCTTACACTTTCGATGAACTATCTTCATTGGCGCAACACTTTACGATTCAAGAGGATGCTGCCAATAAAGTCGAACGACAGGTTGGAAAATCAGCCGCAGCACTGCTGCTGGAATCGAAAATCGGTAAACAATTCGATGCCATCATTACGGGCGCTGCTGCAAAAGGCACATGGGTCAGATTGCTGGATACTCCTGTTGAAGGTAAAGTGGTTCAGGGATATGAGGGATTGGATGTGGGTCATCGGGTGCGGGTTCAATTAGTCGCCGTCAATATCGAACAAGGCTTCATCGATTTCAAGACCATTCATTCAGCAAGACGATAAAAAAGGGGGCAATATCCTATCCGCCAGTGTAACCCGATGAGAAACCCTAGATCGTTTCCATGTCACCCCCAGCGCAGCAACGGACGCCCCACCGCCAAAAACGGCCAGGGAATTGCCAACAAAATCAACGCGATCGCCAGCCCATACCACACCGCAGCCTGCTGAAATTTTTTTCGGTCGTCCGCGGCGTTGCGTGAACGATTGCGTCCGATATGCGCTGCCATCATCGCCAGTATCGCCATCAGCACATGATCCAGGGTGAAATACCGCAGCGCCGGATTTTGCGCAACGACGCCCAAATTGCGAAACGCCGCCGCAGTAATGGGACTGGCGAAGAAGTACAGAATGCCCCCTGCCGCCACCTGAATATCCAGCACATCGAGAAAGATCCTGTCCCATTGGTCGTCCAATGCCGACCAGGTCTTTTTGCCCAGCAAACCGCTCAAGGCGCGTCCAAAGGCAACCGCGGCAGCGATGATGACCAGCCAGCGCACAATGGAATGTATCGTTAAAAAAACGGTCTAGAACATGGCAAACTCCTGTTTCACCCAAGGGGTCTGTGCCCCTTCAAAATGATCGATCACACCGTCTACCCGGATGACCCTATCGCATTATACGAGGGAAGGGGGGAATTTCAAGTCCGATGTCAAAATGAAAACCGCTGGATTATTCTTGAAACACCCATTTCTACCACCAATTTGCTGAAATAATACTATACAAGCCATATCAAATATGCTATAAACATATTATGAAGAAAGTCTGACACCTCTGGTTACCTTCGGCAACGCACCTTTCGCTGCCAGCAATGTGCTCATCTCTGGGCGACCCAAGTGAATTTGGGTCGCCTTTTGATTACTGGAACAACCATGGATCAGACGGATGAGAGGAGGTCGCGATGATTACACTCTACCTCACAGAAGAAGAAGAAAAGATCCTGTTAAATATGATCGAAGAACGCTTGAATGAACTTCATACTGAAATCTGCCACACCGATGATCACGAATATCGAATCATGCTCAAAAACCGCAAAGCCGTGATACTTAAACTGCAAAACGCCCTGCGTCAGAGTGAAAATTCTGCCAAAGAGAGCATGGTCACGCCTTGAATGACCCATGTTGGGATTCTTGATCGGTTTTCCCGTATTGAATGGAGAAATAAGGACCAGATTAAGCAGCACGTTCGATATGAATAACAGCCCTTGAAAACTTCTGAGACGCGCCGGGTTTTTATTGGTGAGGATTTCCCCGTCAGCGTCTCACTCCCGCCCTCCACACACTACCTGTATCGTGTGGAGGGCGTTTTTTGTTGAACACTGACGTCCAAATTTTCCCCACAATGTGCCGTCGCGCTGCATTGTGGGGTAGAATCAATTCCAATCACTGTCCCAAGGGAGCTGAATCATGATCCATGAAAACATCATCCAAAAACTGACCCAGGCGGTTGAACGCGCCAATCTACCAGGCATGGCAGCGATGGTGGTCAACCGCAGCGATATCCTCTTTTCAAAAGGTTGGGGCGTTCGCCGCATGGGTGATCCAGCCCCGGTGGACGCTGATACCCTCTTTGCCATCGCTTCCAACACCAAAGCCTTCACCGCATCCGCAATCGGTTTGCTGGTGGACGAGGGCAAACTGGCATGGGACGCCCCCGTGTTGGAATATCTGCCTGATTTCCAGCTTTTTGACGCGGAAGCCACCCGCAAAATCACGGTGCGCGATTTGCTCTGCCACCGCTGCGGTCTCGCCACCTGGGGCGGCGATCTGACCTGGTACGGTTCCAACTACAGCATGGAAGAAGTCTTGCGTCGGGTGCGCTATCAGCCGCCCGCCTACGATTTCCGTACAGGTTACGGTTACTGCAATCTGATGTTCATGACTGCTGGTTTGATTCTGGAAAGGGTCAGCGGACAGACTTTCGGACAATTCCTGCAGCAGCATCTCTTCACACCGCTGGGCATGGCGCGCACCCAAACCAGCACGGTGGACCTGGAAGGCATGGATAATATCGCCTCGCCGCACACGCCGGTCAATGGCACGCTGGCGCCGGTTCCCTACCGAAACACCGATAACAATACGCCCGCTGG
>JBDKTF010000590.1:0-1852 GCA_039680295.1 Anaerolineaceae bacterium | reverse complement strand
GTGAGGATGATTTAATTAAATGAGAGAATATTTATCTTATTCTTACAATGCCTGTTGTATAATCTGAGCAAATAAACCTTTTTTATTCATAAAAGGAGACAAAATGCGTTTCAAGGATCAGGTTGTGATTATTACAGGGGCTGGAGCGGGAATTGGCAAAGCCACAGCGCTGCTCTTTGCTGCTGAAGGTGCAAAAATCGTTGCCGGAGATATTGACCCGGATCGCATCGACGCCCTGGTGACTGAGGTGAAAGCAAAAGGCGCCGAAATTGTGGGTGTTGTCGGGAATATCGCCAGCATCATCGACAGTGAACGTCTGGTGGATACCGCCAAGGATCATTTCGGCAGGGTGGATATCCTTGTGAATAACGCCGGCATCGTCGATCGTTTCCTGCCAGTCGGTGAGATGACTGATGAGGTCTGGAAGCGGGTGATGGGCGTCAACCTCGACGGACCGATGTACACCATGCGGCGGGCAATCCCGCTCATGTTGGAACAGGGCAAGGGTGTCATCGTCAACGTGGCTTCAACAGCGGGGGTGGGCGGTGGGTTCGCCGGGGCAGCATATACCGCGTCCAAACATGGTTTGATCGGGCTGACCCAGAACACCGCCTGGATGTACGCGAACAGCGGGATCCGCTGTGTGGCGGTGGCGCCGGGCGGAGTGAAAACATCCATCACACTGGGCGGTGATCCTTCACCGTTCGGTTATGACCGCTTGAAGCCGATATTCGGCACCATGACGCGTTCCGGAGAACCGGAAGAACTGGCGCGGGTGATCGCATTTCTGGCGTCCGATGAAGCCAGCTTCGTCAACGGCGCCGTGGTGGCGGCAGACGGCGGCTGGACATCGGGCGGATAAGCCATCTGAAGCATTCCACCAAATTCATCCAACAAACCCCGGAGAAAAAATCTCCGGGGTCCTTTATTAATTCATCAGTTCAAATTTCAGGCATGGTCAGACCGGTACCATAAACCCATCCTTTAAATCCGATGATCGTCTTCGTTGACATGCGCTAATTTTCACCTTCATTTTTTCTGCATGATATAATAGGGGCATGACCCTGACTTTAAAAGAAGTTGAACACATTGCTCAACTGGCGCGGTTGGAGCTTTCAGATGAAGAAAAAGCCCGCTACTGCGACCAGCTTTCTGCTATTCTGGATTACGCGGCACGTCTGCAAACCCTGGATACGGCGGATATTCCACCCACGTCCAGTGTGCTCCCGGCGCGCAGCGTGCTGCGTGAAGACGTCCCCGGCAGCAGCCTGCCGGTGGATGAAGTTTTACGCAATGCCCCCAGCGCGGAGGAGAATCAATTCCGCGTTCCCCCTGTTCTGGAGTAACGATGAGCGACCTGACTGATTTAACCGTCACTGAAGCCATTCAGGCGCTGCGCAGTGGCGATGTTTCCAGCCGCGACCTGACGCAGGCATGCCTGACACGCATGGAGCGAGTAGACCTCAAGCTGCATGCTTTCTTAACGGTAACCCCCGAGATGGCGCTTTCCCGCGCCGATGCCGCCGACCACCAGCTTGCCGCATGGCGCAAGCAGCCGGATGCTGAACTGCCCGCGCTGCTGGGCTTGCCGCTGGCAGTGAAAGATTTGCTGGCGCTCAAAGACGTGCGCTGCACCTGCGGTTCCAAAATTTTGGAAAATTTCGTCCCGCCGTTTACCGCCACTACGGTGCAAAAACTGCTCGACGCCGGTGTGGTGGTATTGGGGAAAACCAATACCGATGAATTCGCCATGGGCTCCTCCACCGAGAACTCTGCCTACGGCGCCACCCACAACCCCTGGGATCTGGAACGGGTACCCGGCGGATCCAGCGGCGGCAGCGCTGCCGCTGTA
>JBDKTF010000190.1:0-7136 GCA_039680295.1 Anaerolineaceae bacterium | reverse complement strand
CGCAGCCTTTCACAAATGGGGCGGATGCGTTCAGACGGCAGGCGGCACAACCATACGATATAGACCAGCATGCGGCGCAGCGGAATGCCGTTGATGCGCTCGGGCAGATTCCACACTGGTTCAGGTTCGGTTTTCAAAACATGCTGAATATCCGCGCTCAACTCCCGGCTCCACGGCAGATCGGGGTGCAGCGCGGTGAGCAAACCCAACTCGTTCAGACGGGTAAACATATCCGTCACCCGCTCTTCAGCGATCATCTGATCCAGTTCGTGGCGCAGCCGGTCGCCCGACACCTGCCGCAGCAGGGCGCGGGCTTCACCCATCAATTCCAGCGTCCGTTTTTCTATATGGAACCCGAAACGCTGCTCGAAACGCACGGCGCGCAGCAGCCGGGTGGGATCATCGATGAAGGAAAGTGAATGCAGCACGCGCACCCATCCATGGCGCAGGTCGTCGTAACCGCCCCAGTAATCGTGCAGTTCACCGTAATGCCGCCCATCCAGGCGCAGCGCCAGCGTGTTGATGGTGAAATCGCGGCGGTGCAGGTCCAGCTTGATGCTGCTGCGTTCCACCGTGGGCAGCGCAGTGGGGTAATCGTAAAATTCGGTGCGGGCGCTGATCAGATCCAGACTTTCGGGAATCTGTTCACTGTATGACGGCGGACATCCGGGCAGCAGGGTCTTTACCAGTGAGCCGCGCACCGCCGAAACATCCCATTTGGCGGTTCCGAAACGGGCATGGATCGCCACGCGACCGCCGTACCGCGCCACAAGATTTTTGCCCAGCGTAATGGCATCCCCCTCCACCACCATGTCGAAATCCAGACTGGGACGATCCATCAGCAGATCACGTACAAAACCGCCCACGATATACACAGCGGTATGCGCCTCGTGCGCCTGATCGGCAATGGCTTTGAGAAATGCCAGTCGGGCAGGCGGCAGCGCCGCTTCCAGGCGGGAAGACAGGTTGGGGCGCATGACGGGTCTGGTTTTGGATGCCAGCGTCTTGAGCAGGTCGGTGCGGGTGACGATGCCGATCACCTCCCCGCTTTCAGTGTCCACCACCGGCATCTGACCCCAACCCGAGGTATTCATCATGCGCTGCAAATATTCAATCGAATGATTGGGTTGAACGGTGATCTCTCCCGCATCCATCAGGCTGGCAGCCGGCAGGTTGAGCTCATGCGCCAGGGCGCGGTCCACTGCCCGGCGGGTAAGCAAGCCCACCACCTTGCCGTCTTGAACCACCGGAAAGCCTTCATATCCGTAACGGCGCATCATCTGCGCCGCCTCTTGCGCCGAAGTGTTTGCCGAAAGCAGCCGGGGACGCCGCGACATGATCTGCCCCACCGTGATGGAAGGACGGACCCGCTGCGGAAGCAAACGCAGTAATTCCTCGTGAAGCGTATCCAGCGTCTCCTGCGGGGGTTTTTCCTGGATCAATGCAGATGCGGCGCGGGCATGTCCCCCGCCGCCAAAGGCAATGGCGATTTCACCCACATCGATGCGGTCCGTGGTGGAACGCGCCACCATGCGCACCCCTTCGTTGGTGCGCACCAGGAGAAAGAGCGCATCGGGTTCCAACAGATCGCGCAGTTTATGCGCCACACTGGCGATCTCTTCATTCATATCCCCCGCATCCCCAACGGTGACGATCACATTCTGCCCGTGGATCTGGTATGTCTCTGCCTTCGCCAGCAGGCGGTCGTAAAGTTGAAGCTGCTCGGGAGAAAGCGGCGGGTTGAGATACTCGCCCATAATTTTCAGGTTGGCGCCCATCTCCAGCACATAGGCAGCCGCCCGGATGTCTCGCGGCGTGGTGCTGGCGTAGGTCAGGGCGCCTGTATCTTCATAAATGCCCAACAGCAGCAGCGTGGCTTCGATCATCGAGAGCGGATGCTGCGCTTCCAGCAGACGTTCCACCAGCAGTGTGGTGCACGCGCCGGTGGTATCCAGCGTTATTTGCCAGTCTGCAGGCGGATCGGTGCGCTGGGGATGATGATCGACCACTGTAAACGCGGTGCGTTCGCTCATGCCCTTGATCGTTGCCGCCGACTGCGTGTCCACCAGCAGAACGTGGTGAATATGCCCGGCAGGCAGGTTGCGCGGTTCGACGAAAGGCAGGTCGCTGCGGTAAAGCGTCACAAAATCACGCACATTGCGGTTAAGGCGGCGCGGCAGCACCGGCAGCGCATGCCCGTCCAGCAAATAGGCGCCCAGCATCGCCGCCAGTGCGTCGAAGTCTGCCTGTTCGTGGGTAAGGATCACATCCATAAGACTATTTTAATGCACTTTTCTGAAAATACCCGGTTCTTTCCCGCGAAAACGATTCACTCTTCAATTGTATTGAAGATCATCTACAACCCACCCCTCCAACTCCCCTCCCCGCAGATATCCTCGCTGCAAGCAACCTCCATAGGCGGGGAGGGGAGCAGTTTATTCGTAAGGCGAGGGGCGCTCTGCGCCCCTCGCCTTACTGAAATTCTTTTCCTCCCCCGGTTCACGACAATTCCATTTTCAATAGTATTTAGCCGGGGGAGGGCAGGGAGGGGGTTGAACGTTTTCCTCATCAGAGAGGGAATCTCATAATCTCCAGTACGATCCGCCGCCGCCCTCGCGCGCCATCATCTTATATTCCACCAGACTGCGCCGCAGCAAAGCAGTGTCTTCATTGAAACGGGATAAAATCTCGTTCACCTGCTTCTCTGTGTAACGCACGCCCGGCTCGAATGACTTGAGCACATAGCGCAGCAGCACCAGGAACTTCTTCTCCTGCGCCGGGAACGCTGTGATGCGCCCCGTTTCATCGGTGAAATTGGACAGCACCTTACGGTCATACGCATCCACATCCACTTCCTGCGACAGTTTGGGCAGGGCTTCTTCGTTGAGCAGTTCACGCGCCATCGCGCGCAATTTTTCCGTCTCGAGTGAGTAGATGTAATAATGCCCGTCGGCGCGAGCGCTGACCAGCCCGGCTTTCGCCAGACGCGCCAGATGATGCGACGTGGTGGATGGGTACAATCCCAACAGAGAGGCAAGCTGCTCCACAGTGCGCGGCTCCTGCGCCAGAAGCCCCACAATTTTCAATCGATTTTCATCCGCCAGCGCTTTGAAAAAGTCCAACAGCGGATTGGAAGTAATTTCTTCTTCGTCCATTTTCGTCTCCGTGATTACATTTCTATGTTTATAGAAATGATTATAAATAATTCGTTATGTTTTGTCAAGAATTGAAATCAAAACACCTGCAATTTCGCCACGTTCAGCCGCGCTGCCGGACCCGGCAGCGTACCCCCCGCCACCCGTCCCTGCGGCGTCAGCGCTGCGAACTGATTGTCCACCCAGATCACCAGATGCAGCGGCGGTTTGGGAACCACTCCCGTCTCCAGCACAGGCTTGCCATCCACGGCGAAGCAAACCCGCTCTTCTCCCCATTCGATGCGATACGTATGCCAGGCAGTCGCGTCGACATTCACACGCGCCGCGTCCTGACGGACAATCCCCGAAGCCGCCCGGCGCATTTTCCGGACAGCCGCCCGCCATGCCAGCAGCGGCAGCCCCAGGATTCCTGGCGTCAGCAGCAGCGATGGGACGCGCGGCGCTGAAAATGTCCCCGCAAAAAAGCCATTTTCGGGCAGGTCCTCGCGCAGCGAAAGAAAACTATGCTCCGACGCATAAAAGAACCACGCCGCCTGCGGCAGCGCCGGAAGTCGCGCCCCCGACCCGCGAATGCCTGCGTTGAAACTGAAGGGATCATTCCACCAACCGAAACCCCACGTGCCGGGCAGGTCCGCCGCCGATATCTGCGCTTCCAGAGACAATGTCACCGGTGGGTGATGCAAAAAGGCGCGCCGTGAGCGCGCCTGATCATCGTCCAGTTGTGCCACCCGATAATGGGCGGTTGTCGCAGCCGGGATTTCCAGTTCCCAACCCTGCGGCAGAACAGTCACCTGCCCGCCAACCGTGCAGTGCGTTTGCAGGATCGGGATCATCTCAACACCTCACCCGGGGAGGATCCACCCCGGCACCCAGAACTCGCCCAGATGAAAGGCGTAGCGCAGCAGGATCGATCCAATCAGCATCACCGCACTGAATGCCAGCAAAACCCAATCCCGCCGCTGGAAGAACGTTTTTTCCACCCATGTGCGCGGACCCATGCCAAAACAGCGCAGGTCCATGGCGTTGGTCACGTCTTCGCCGCTCAAAATGGAACTCATGGTTATCGGCACAATCAACGGCGCCACTTTGCCGATCTGCGCCAGCAGTCCGCCCTCCACGCGCTCGATCTCATACCCGCGCGCCTTCTGCGCATCCATGGTTACGCCAAAATCGCGCGCCAGGGTGGGTACATAGCGGAACGCCAGGTCCATCGAATATGCAAAGCGGTCCGGAAAGCCCAGCCCGCGAAAGGTAAAACCTTACAGACGCGGGTCCATCGAATAGGGGATGACAACAAACACAGCCGAAATGCCCAGCACGCGCAGCACCTGCGCCAGGGCAAACCACAATCGTTCCACCGTCAGGTTAAAGTGAATATGCCAGCCGGTCACGGGGAAACGCCCATCCAGATGAATGACGGAGTGTCCCTCCCCTGTGACAATTCCCGCCGATCCGCCGCTGGTGATCAACGTGTTGACCACCACCATCATGAACAGCAGAAACAGGATCAGCGTCCACGCGCGGCGCGTTTCACGCAGCGTCACGCGAGACGAGGCGAACCACAATGCCGCCACCCCAAAGAAGACCGCCAGAAAGCGAATATCCCAGAACATGGTGACAGAAAAGAGGAACACCAAAGAGAATATCCAGCGCGCGCGCGGATCAAAGGCTTCCATCAAGCTGTTGCGAATGCGGAACTGCCAGGTAACCAGCATAAGATTTCCTCGATGGCAGGTCCCCGCGAAAATCCACGGGGATCTGCCAGTTGATTAACCCATTTAGCGACCGGAGCGCGACGCCACCGCGTCGTACGCCACCATCAGGATTGGCACCAGAATCAGACCGTTGACCAGGTTGGCAACCACTGCCGGAACGAAATTGACCGCAATGGTCGTGGGAATATCCACGCCAGAAACCCACAGCTCAGAAATGGCAGCCACAGCCATGCCCACCAGTACGCCGATCACAATGAAGATTTCGACCTTCAAGATGGTCTTCCATTCTTTGTAGTGCGTAATGGTGAGGTAAATCAAACCGGGGATCAATGCCATGATGCCGTTGCCCAGATCCCACCAGATCCAGAAGCCGTATCCAGAGAGCAGATCGCCAATGATGTTGCCCAGAAAGCCCGAGATGAAGCCCACAATGGGACCAAAGGCGACGCCGAAGAAGAGGGAAATGGCGACTGCCGGGCGGAAAGATACGTTACCGGCTGCAGGGATCTGCAGGAAGTTGGTTGCCCACGAAAGCACGCCAAACAAGGCTGCGCCAATGGCGGCATACACCACCTCGCGGGTACCGAATGCCCATAATGACTTTTTTTGCATGAGAATCCTCCTTCAAAAAAGGTTTGAATGACTGGCGGAATGGTCCGTGTGCGATAGCGATCACGTTCCCATTCCATGATTAAGAATAAAACCACCGCACCCAAAAGGATGCGTTTACCACCTTAAATTTTATGCGCCAGCGTTTCAGCGCGATAGAACCGCCCGGTTTGCGCCACGTGCGCAAGATTGAGCTTGAGCAGCGACGTGGGCAGCACCCGGCATTGCCGCAGCATATCCTCATCTGCCAGCACATCCTTGGGAGCGCCGTCTGCCACGATGGTGCCGTCGTAGACCAGCAAGATTCGATTGGCGTAAATCACCGCCAGGTCCACGTCGTGGGTGATGAAGAGGATCGAATCAAAACCCGGCATCTGTAAAATGCCGTCCATGAATGCCAGATAATTCCAGTAATCCTGACCGGCGGTCGGTTCGTCCATCATCAGAATGCGCGAACGCATCGCCAGCACCGAAGCGATGCTGACGCGCTTTTGCTGTCCAAACGAAAGCGCCAGTGGAGGGGTTTTCAATTCCGATTCCAGATGCACGGTATGGATTGCCCAATCCACATCCCTGTGAATGGTTTCGGGATCATGGCGCAGGTTTCGAGGACCAAACGACAGCTCCTCCTCCACAGAGGGGGCAAACAGCATCTGCGACGGACTTTGAAAAACGTAACCGATGGTATGCGCTGCCTGGGCAACCGTCGTCTTGCGGGTATCCTTGCCTTCGAGCAGCACCCTGCCGCGGGTGGGTTTGAGCAGCCCGAGCGCGTGTTTCACCAGGGTGGTTTTTCCAGCGCCGTTATGTCCCAAGATGGCAATCACATCGCCCTGATGGACTTCAAAATTGACGTTATGAAGCACGTCTGGAAGATCCTCGCGGTAACGGAAATGCACATCTTCGAAGCGCACCAGCGGTTCTGCGGTTGTCTGTGTCAACGCGGGGTGATATTCCGGTTCAGGTTCATTTCGCGCGCGTTCCATCACCACCGGCGCAGGCAGTTTGATGCGGTGATAATCCACCACATCCATCAATCCATCCGTATCGCCGTAGTAAATTTGATTCCCCTCATCCAGGTACAGCACCCGTTCCGGATGGATCGCCAGCACATCTTCCACGCGGTGTTCCACGATCATCACCGCAATTCCCTCATTCGCCAGCTTGCGAAAATTATCCAATGCTTCATGCGCTGAAGCCGGGTCCAGACTTGCCAGCGGCTCGTCCAGCAGCAGCACACGCGGCTGCATCGCCAGCACGCCCGCCAGCGCCACCTTTTGCTTTTCGCCGCCCGATGTGGAAAAGGTCTCCCGGTCGCGCAGTTTCAAAATGCCCAGATATTCCAGCGTCTCGTCCACGCGTTTCAAGATATCTTCGCGCGGCATGCCCAGATTTTCCAAGCCAAATGCCACTTCGTTCTTGACGTAACTGCCCACAATCTGGCGTTCGGGGTCCTGCAGTAGGGTGCCGACCGTTTGCGAAAGCTCAGCCCTGGTCATTTCCGTCACGTCGCGACCCATCAGACTGATCCTGCCGCTCATATCGCCGCGGTAGGTGCGCGGAATTAACCCATTGATGCAGCGCATCAATGTGGTTTTCCCGCAGCCCGAAGCCCCGGCAATCAACAGCACTTCGCCGGGATACACCGAAAAGGACA
>JBDKTF010000341.1:0-1594 GCA_039680295.1 Anaerolineaceae bacterium | reverse complement strand
GGAAAAGGAAGCCATCGAAAGTGGATGGCTGCGCCCGCGGGGTGTGTATGGGTATTTTCCGGCGCAGTCTGACGGCAACGATCTGGTGATTTACGACCCGGCGTCGGCGGCGGGGGACAGTCCGCGCGAATGGATGCGTTTCACCTTTCCGCGTCAGCCGTATAACGATCATCTGTGCCTGGCGGACTATTTTGCGCCGGTTTCTTCGGGCAGAATAGATGTGGCGGCGTTCCAGGTGGTGACGGTGGGGCAGGCGGCAACCGACCGATTCGACGCATTGCAGGCGGCGGGAAATTATACCGAAGCCTACTTTACGCACGGGCTGGCGGTGCAGACCGCGGAAGCCGCGGCGGAATACCTCCACCGGCACATCCGCCGCGAGCTGGGTCTGGCGGACGGACAGGGGAAACGCTATTCGTGGGGCTATCCAGCCATCCCCGATCTGGCGGACCACGCCAAGGTGTTTGAGCTATTACCGGCAGAACAGGCGCTGGGAATGAGCCTGACGGCGGCATTCCAGCTCGTCCCCGAACAGTCCACGGCGGCGATTGTGCTGCATCACCCGGAAGCGAAGTATTACACGGTTGGGACAAACCGTATCGACCAATTAATGAAAGCGTAGTGTGTTGTATGAATCCAGAATCTAAATTTGCCCAATTGCTCAACCCGAATCGCCCGCTGCTTTCAGATGGAGCGATGGGCACCATGCTGCATGCACGCGGCGTGGATTTCGATGAATGCTTTGACGAGTTGAACCTGACGAACCCGGCAGTGGTGGCGGATGTGCACCGCGAATATATCGAAGCCGGATCGCAGATCATTCAGACAAACACATTTGGCGCCAACCGATATAAGCTGGAAAAACACGGTCTGGAAGACCGCGTTGCGGAAATCAATCGGGCGGCGGTGGAACTGGCGCGGCGTGTGGTGCTGGCGTCATTCAAGAATGTGCTGATTGCGGGCGATGTCGGACCCCTGGGCGTTCGTCTCATCCCGTTTGGACGCGTGCAGTTGGAAGAAGCGCGAGATGCTTTCCGCGAGCAGATCAGCGCGCTGGTAACAACCGGCGTGGATTTGATCCTGATCGAAACGATGACCGATCTGTATGAGGCGCGGGAGGCGATCGCCGCTGCCCATGAGGTGGCGCCCGATATTCCCGTGGTGGCTTCCATGACGTTTACACGCGACGACCGCACCCTGTTGGGCGACAGCCCGGCGAAAGTGGCGAAAGGTTTGCATCTGGCGGGGGCGGATCTGATTGGGGTCAACTGCTCGGGCGGTCCCAACCAGCTGCTGCGCATTCTCAAAGCGTTCCGACAGGCGCTTCCGGAGGGGAAGTTTTCGGTAATGCCGAACGCCGGTTGGCCGCAGCAGGTGGGCGGGCGCATTATGTACCCGGCAGGCGCGGATTACTTTGGCGATTACGCGCTGGCGCTGTGGGAAAATGGCGCGAACCTGATCGGTGGTTGCTGCGGGACGACGCCAAAGCATATCGCGGCGATGCGCAAGGCGATCGATTCTACGACGGAAGTGAAGGAATTGAACGGCTTCCAGACGAATGAACACGAAGAAGTGGCGGAAGCGGCGGAACAAC
>JBDKTF010000124.1:0-4326 GCA_039680295.1 Anaerolineaceae bacterium | reverse complement strand
AGATAAAACCATTAAAATTTCTGATCTTTATACCAATCTGAAAATCCCGCGCGCTGCCCGCGCCGGCGTTCCGCTGGTGATCAGCGGCGATGAAATTCTATGGGTGGGGGGATACCGCCTCGCCGATACAGCACGGATTCGCGAAGATACCGCCCGGGTGGTGCGGCTGCGTCTTGTGAGATCAGGAAACTCGAATCAGGCGGTCTGAGCTGCCAGTTGGCGCAGTTTCATACTGATTTCACGCCATTGAATTTTGGAGACCCCCAGTTTCTGGCGGATTTTTTCGGTATCCGTTTCGGTTTTCCAGTCGTTTAATGCGGAAGTCCAGCGGCACATATCAAAAGACAGGTGCTTTCCAAGTTCGGCTTCCTGTCCGATATCTTCCAGCAGATATTCCAGGCGGCGGGGCGACCAGGGGAAAATCTGCTCCGGGGGATGATACTGCGTCATGTATTCCTGATACACGTCCACCCAATCGGCAGACAGGTCAATTTTTCGTTCCTTGTAGCGGTTTCGCGGACTGGCATACCGAATAAACAACTGCGGTCCGTTCGGCGCTTCGAGGTCGATGTGATTGGGTGAGAGCGCCAGACATTCCCCTTTCTTAATACCGGTTTCGAGCAACAGTTTCAGCAGCGTGATCGGGCGCGCATCGGGCTTTTTTGCGGTGCGATAATGATCCGCCACCTCAAGAATGGAAGTGACTTCGTCCATGCTCAAAACCTGCGGCAAGGGGCTGATGACCGACTGCTGGAGGACTTTTTCAGCCGGATCTGCGATAATGGCGCCCCCCTGACGCAGCCAGCGGAAAAACGCTTTGATGGAGGTAATCCGCCGAGCCAGGCTTTTCGGGCTGCATGGAACCCCACGATTGCTCTGCAACCACGCCAGAAAATGGTTCAGATCCTGGGTGGTGATGGCGCCGATGGCACGGTCGGGCGGCAAGAAAGACGCCAGAAGGAGCACATCGGCAGTAAAGGCTTTTACCGTGTGGATGGAACGTCCCTGGTCGTCAAGGTAATATTTCCAGGCATTGATTGCCGGGACGAGGGGGGTGGTGGCAGTGATGTGCGCCGTAGAAAACGCGGTTGGATCGGCAGACATAGAAGATCTCCTGTTGGATCAGGATTTGAATTTTCGCATAGTCAGACACACATAGTGTAGCGGAAATTCAAACTTCTGTCAAACCCCAATTTTATATTTACTGATCAAAGAACGCCTTTTTGATGATTTCCCAGATGGCTTCAGTGTTGGGAATCTGAACATCGGCGCCTTCATTGGTGATCCAGGGAGTTACCAGTGTGCGGTCAATCGTATACCGGCTGACACTGCTGCCGTCTCCCAAAGCGGTTGCCAGGGGAATCAGGCTGGTGATATCTGCCAATGTCAGATCGGTTTCCACACTGCTCTGGTATGCCTGATACAGTTCCGGCACGCGGGATAACCCATCCAGACTGATAATTTTTCGAAATACGCCTTGCATCACTTCCTGCGCACGGCGGGTGCGATCAAAATCATCTGTGGAATAGCGCGAGCGCACATACCAGAGCGCTTCAGCTCCGTCCATGGTCACGCTGCCGGGTCCAACAGAGCAGTATGTGTTGACTGCCTGCGGCAGATCGCAGTGATCTGTGAGGTTCTTTGCCGCTTCCACGGTGATTCCCCCAAGGCTGTCGATGATCCCCTTAAAACCGGTGAAATTGGTCATGATATAGCGGTCGGGACGAACGCCAAAATTCTGTTCAAGGGTGTCTGCCATGGTTTCGAAACCGCCGAAAGCCTGGGCGACATTAATTCGCTGCGGACCGTAGCCGGGAATATCCACCCATAGGTCGCGCGGGAAGGAGATCACACTGACGGTTTTCTTCTTGGTGTTCAAGCCGAAGAGCAGAATGACATCTGTGCGGTATCCGCCGTTGGGGCGCCAATCTGATCCGAGAACGAGGATATTGATCTGTCCTGCGGGTTTGGGCAGGATGGGTAAACCTGAAGTTGTCGTAGCAGAGGTCGGTTCGCTGGTAGGATTGATCACCTTGGTCGGAGACAGCGGTTGGAATGGCGTTGGTGTCGGGCTGGCGTTCGGGTCAGCGGTTACAAGAGTCTGACCGGCGGCTAAAGGCTGGCTGCTGGCAGGATACTGGCTGATTGCTGGAAAACTGCAGGATGCCATACTTAATAAAGTCAATATAGAGATAATTTTGAATAGGATAGAGAATTTCTTCATAGTATTTTATGGAACAAGAGCAGGGGTAGTGGTTCCTACGACAGTGGCTGCCGCGGTGGGCTCCAGCGTTGGAGCCGGGGTTGGCGCTTCGGTAGGCATGGTGGTGGGAACCGGTGAGGTTGTATGGGTTGGACGGGCAGTCGGTGTGTTCGTGGGTGTTGTGGTGGGCACGTTCGGAACGTAAATCCGATCGCCGGTGCGAATCAGGGTAGAAGCTCCCATGCAGTTGGCAAGTTGGATCTCGTATACACTGACTCGAAACGCGATACTGAGGCGATATAACGTATCGTTGGATTGAACGATGTAGGGCACCCAATTTAACGGTGCACCGCAGGCTTCGGTTGTGGCGGTGGGTGAAGATCCGGCGCCTGTCGGCGCAGGAAGATAAAGCACCGTATTGGGGATCAGTTGTTGGGTGGTCAGACAGTTCGCGGCGACCAGTTCATCCACCGTGATGTGATGGGCGTCAGCCAGACTTTCCAGCGTATCGCCGGGAAGAATGGTATAGGTGATCCATCCGCGCGGAATGGGGCAGGAAGATGGCGGCGCGAATGTCGGCGTGATGGTGGGGGTAGCGGAAGGTGTAAAGGTTTGCGCCGAAAGCGTTCCTGCGGCGGGCGTGATCTCGCCTGATGTGTTGACGGTTGCGGTGGGTGAGAGAACCGTGCTTCCCCCCGTCTGACCTTCTGCCAGAGACAGCGAAAGACTCCCGATGGCAATCAGGCTGGTCAAAAGTGCGGTGAAAATGCCGCTCGCGAACCGCGATGAAGAGTTCATTCCTTTCCGTCCGCTCCAGATTGTTCAGGTTGAATGGGTAAAAGGACCGAAAACGTGGATGTTTTGCCCATTTCGGTATCCACCCAGATCCGTCCGCCGTGCGCTTCCACCAGCGTTTTTGCGATGGACAGACCCACACCCGTATCGCCAACCCCCTCGATCAGGGGATTATCGGCGCGGTACAGCCGGGAGAACACTCGCGGAAGATCATCGGCAGGGATGCCGCCGCCGCTGTCGGTGACCTGGAGCAAGACGTACTGGTGTTTGTCTTCCTCCTGCGTGCGGACCCGCAGCTGGATTGCGCCTTCCACAGGGGTGGCGCTTCCGGCATTTTGCAGCAGGTGGATGACGATCTGCTGCAATGCATCATGGTCTGCCTGAATTTTTGGCAGCTCCAATGGCAGATCCACCCGCAGCGCGATATTCTTTTCGCGGAATTGAGCGCTGGTATATGCCATGGCATGATCAATGACCGTATTCAGATCCACGGTTTCTGGCGTGATTTCCACGCCGGTGGAATCCAATGCCGTAACCTGGATGAGATCATCAATCAGATTGCGCATGCGTTCGATGGAGGCTTTCACCCGTTCAAGGAATTTGCGTTGCAGCGCGCCCAAAATCCCAACCGATTCACCCAGCAACAAATCGGTATAACCGGTGATGGAAGACATGGGCTGGCGCAATTCCTGGGCGATTGAATGAATCACTTCTGCCTGTTCGTTCGAGAAAGGTAAATTGCCGCCGACCTGTTTGTCCATCTCCATGATTTTGATATTGGCTTCACCCAATTCGTTCTGGAGGTGAGCCACCTGACGTAACGCGAGACGGAGTTCTTCTTCCAATTGATCATTGGGAACAACTGCGGGTTGCGATTGAAACGCCGTGAGCTGCTGCTGCAAATGCTCGTTTTCCATTTGCAGCCGGTTGATGACCTGCTGTGATTCCTGCTGAACGGCGACCAGGTCTGCCATATTTGCAGCGATGGGCGCCGATACAGGTTCGGAATACGGCTGTGTCTGGATCTGCTCCAATTCGGAACGAAGCTGTTCCATCTGCATGTGGGTGGTTTCGAGATCGAATTTAAGCTGCTCTGATTCTTCGCGGGCGCTGTATTCCAGATTGGATTTGCGCAAAATCTGGATGACCTGCTCTGTGATGGCAGAGGCGTACATCTGGTCGTCGCCGCTCCATTTCCGGTTCGAGTATGGAGCGAAGAATAAAATACCACCGAGCGACGGTTCATTCGAGTGGACCAGAGGACTGAGGAGAAGAGTTCCGGGTTTATTCACGCCAATGGCTCGGGATAGTTCCCTCAATTCATCCTG
>JBDKTF010000250.1:0-2522 GCA_039680295.1 Anaerolineaceae bacterium | reverse complement strand
ACGGTCAGCGACGACCGCCTGTTCGGTTGCGCAGATGGTGGAGCAGTCGAAGGCTTTGGATGCCACAATATACCGCGCGGCTTTCGATAGATCTGCGGAACGATCGACATAAACAGGCACGTTCCCCGGACCCACCCCGTAGGCTGGTTTGCCGCAGGAATGCGCAGCTTTGACCATTCCCGCCCCGCCGGTTGCCAGAATCAGCGCTGTGTTGCGGTGAGACATTAATTCCTGTGTACCAACCAGCGACACTTGCTGCAGACAGTTGATCAAACCCTTCGGCGCGCCAGCGTTCTCGGCTGCCAGCGCCATGGTTTGAGCCGCCTCATAAATACAGCGTTTTGCAGATGGATGGGGAGAAAAGACAATCGCATTGCGCGATTTGACAGCGATCAACGCTTTGAAAAATGCCGTCGAGGTGGGATTGGTGGAAGGCACCAGTCCCGCAATGACGCCCATGGGCCAGGCGATCTCGTACAGGCGGTGATCCGGGTCGTGTCGAATCACCCCAACCGTCTTCTGGTCGCGAATGCTTTCCCACACCACCCGTGAACTGAACTCGTTCTTCAATTTCTTGTGCGCCGCAACGCCGTACCCGGTCTCTTCCTGCGCCAGTCGCCCCAATCGTTCGGATGCCTGAACGCCGGCTTCCGCCATCGCCGCGCAAACCCGGTCCACGTCTGCCTGTGACACGTGGCTCCACGCCTTCCAGGCTTCATACGCCCGGGCGACCGTATCACGCGCTTCCTGAATGGAGGTCAGATCCTGATCCAATGCTTTGTTCCTTCTAGAGAAACCGGATCATCCGTTTACGTCTTTCGAAATACCACTTCCCCATCCACTTCCAGCGAATCGATGACCGACATAATGACCGCATCGACCGGAGTGTCTTTGGTGATGACCGTCTGCCGGGCGGAGGAACCGGCGCAGGTTAACACCAGGTCCCCGATTCCCGCATCGACGGTATCGACAGCCACGAAAGGTTTCCCCACGGCATTGCCGCGTTCGTCGGTCTGGCGCACAATCAGCAGTTTGCGCCCATTCAGCTTTTCATCTTTGATGGTCGATACGGTCGTTCCGATCACTCTGGCAATCAGCATGGGGTTCCTCTTCAGTAGGTTTTTGTCGGTCCGGCAGAAGCCGCCGCAGCGGTTTTTTCGGCTGCGGGACCCTGGATGATTTTCACGCCCGCGCTGGCGCCGATCCGTGTGGCGCCCGCTTTGATCATATTTTCCGCATCCTCATAGGTGCGCACGCCGCCGGAGGCTTTCACGCCCATCTCCGGACCCACCACCCGGCGCATCAACGCCACATCGTGAACCGTCGCGCCGCCGCTGGCAAATCCGGTGGACGTTTTGACAAAATCCGCTCCGGCTTCCTTGGCGATCAAACAGGCGATTGTTTTTTCCTCGTCGGTCAAAAGAACCGTTTCAAGGATGACTTTTACAATCGGACCTCTGGCATGCGCCACATTCACCACCCCGCGAATATCCTTCGCCACCAGGTCCAGGTCGCGGGCTTTCAGCGCTCCGACATTGATGACCATGTCGATTTCCGTCGCGCCGTGATCAATGGCGTTCTGCGTTTCGAATGCTTTCACTTCCGACGCGGTCGCGCCCAGCGGAAAACCAATGACAGTGCATACTTTGACCGGTGATCCCTGCAGCAATTGCGCGCATAAGGATACCCAGCCGGGGTTGATGCAGACGGAAGCGAAGCCGTACTTGCGCGCCTCGAAACAGAGCTGCGCAATCTGGTCAGGCGTAGCGTCTGGCTTCAGCAGGGTGTGGTCGATCATCCCCGCCAGGAGCGGCTCCTGCGGAATGCCGCCCAGCGTGGAAGTCAGCCGCTCGGCACCGGCACTCACCACCTGTCCAGCCCGATCAAAACAGGTTTTTACGCACAACCCGTCGACGCAGTTCAGCTTGCAGTGCTGCCCCTCTGGATGCGCGGTGCGTTCCTTCTGCTCCGCCATCGCCACCAGCACCTCGCGGGTGATGATCTCAACCAGTTGTTCGACTGTTTTGAGCTCAGCGTCCATCGCGCCTCTATTTGATGTACTGTTTTTCAACCGCCGTGATCTTGTTCACGCGGCGTTCGTGCCGTCCACCGCCAAAATTGGTGGACAGCCAGACGTTCACGATTTGTTTCGCCAGATTGACCCCGATCAACCCGGCGCCCAGGGTGAGCACATTGGTATCGTTGTGCTCGCGGCTGTTGACCGCCGAGGAATAATCGTAAGCCATGCCCGCGCGCACGCCGGGGACCTTGTTGGCAACAATGCAGGAACCGATCCCGGCGCCGTCGATGACGATGCCGCGCCAGGCTTTCCCCGCGCTGACCAGCCGGGCGACCTCGTGCGCGTAATCGGGGTAGTCCACCGCTTCCTTGCTGTGGGTGCCGACGTCAATAATGTCGTAGCCCAACGCGGTCAGATCGGGTTTGAGAATTTCCTTTAACTCAAAACCGCCGTGGTCCGCGCCGATGGCGACCGTTTTCTTGGGGTTGGATGGTTTTTCAGG
>JBDKTF010000327.1:0-5603 GCA_039680295.1 Anaerolineaceae bacterium | reverse complement strand
CGCGGATGAGTTTACGCGCATCTGTTTCCGCAATTTCGCCGCGGTCGACCATGCGGTTGAAGAAATCTTCCAATTCATCCTGCGCCAGCGAGGCAGTTCCAATGGCAGCCAGCATGAGTTTGCGGGTAGTTTGATAAAACGCGCTCTTGCGAACAGTATCTTCTGATTCTGACATACAATCCTCCATTTCTAAATCCGGCGGATCCATTCTCCGCCAATCAATAACGCAACGCGTCATTGATTATTTTATAACGCATCGCGTCAATTTTGTCAAGAGGTCGATTCAAATCCTGGCGAATTCACCGCGAGCGGCGCCCAACAAGAAAAATGAAAGAATATAGATCAGGAAGTCTCACCAGGGTAGATGGAATTAAACAGTGAGGCGAGGGGCTTTCACTCCTCACCTCACCCGATTCCATTTTATATTCAGGCTGGGGGTGGTTTACACGTCCAGACGATATCCCACGCCGCGTACGGTCTTGAGAAAACGCGGGTTGCGCGGATCGATCTCGAGCGCATCGCGCAGCCAGCTGATATGCACATCCAATGTACGCGTATCATTGGTATAGTCGGTCTCCCAGACCATGCTGAAAAGCTTCTCCCGTTCCACCACTTCGCCGCGATGTTCCATCAGCACACGCAGCAGTTCGATCAATCGCGGCGTCAGGCGGCTTTGCTTGCCCAGGCAGCGCACGCGCTTCTGTTCCACGTCCAGACGGATCGGTCCAACGTGCAGCATATCCTTGCCTTCCACCGGCAGCAACGGACGAATCCGATTGAGCAGTTTCTGCACGGTAAACGGCAGTTTCAGCACCACTTCTGCCTTCGTGTCTGGATCCGCAGGTTGTTTGCCGTCCACCACCAGCACGATCGGCACACCCTGCAATGCATCATGCAGCGATTGACAGATTCGCTTTCCGCTGGTGCGCAGCGAGGCAGCATCCACCACCACCAGATCCGGATCGACTGAAACCAGACGTTCCAACGCTGCGGTCCCATTGGGCGCAGATTCGACCTCGAATCCCTTCTTTGCCAGACCAGGACCAAAAGAAGGACGGTCAATTTTCTGCTTTTCAATCAGTAAGATCTTTGCTTTCATGAACGCTACTCAATTATCATATGATTTCAAGATTTCGCTCCAGCCGATGATCCAAACCCACGACCGGCGCAACAAGGGATAAGGTTTCGATGCTCTCCTGAAAAAAGGAAGCCTTAATGTTGTGCTTGTGATCAGATTTATTTCGACGGAATTCGTAACTACTAAAATAAAACGGTATCCCGCGGCAATGAATGTGAACACCCCCAGAGCCCTCTTACCAGGCGCGTGCGGGGAATACTCCCAACCTCATCATCCTCTGGACAAAATTATACCCGAAAAATGTTAAAAGAAAAGACATTAACCCTGGTGAATTTCTTTAAGATTCGGGCGGATCTGTTCTTAACAAAGTCGGGTGGAGGCATAAATCAATTTGCCTTATCCCTCTGCCCGTGTTAAAATAAGGGACACACAATGTAGTCTTACGGTTTGGGTATCGGAGGAGTTATGGTGAAAATGATCGAGGTCGTCATCGACAGCGTCCGTGTCAGCCTGACCAACCAGCAGCGGATCGTGGTGCTGCGTCAGGTGGATGCCGACCGTTACCTACCGATCTGGATTGGCGCGTATGAAGCGGAAGCCATCACCATTGGTTTGCAGGAAGTTGAAGTATCCCGTCCCCAAACCCACGACCTGCTGAAAAACCTGATCAAGGCGATGAACGGGCGCCTGCTGCGGGTTGAAATTCTCGCCTTGCGCGAAGATGTGTTTTACGGCAACCTGGTGATCGAACAGGATGGGCAAACCATCAACGTCGATTCGCGCCCTTCAGACGCGCTGGCGCTGGCATCCCGGTTGCGCGTTCCCATTCTGATCGCCAAAGATGTCATGGATGCCGCCAGCATCACACCTGAAACCAACATGACCGAAGAAGAAGAAGGAACCTCACAACCTGCGGAAGCCGGTGAAAGTTCGCAAAACGAATCCGAGGAACGTCTTTCCGTCTTTGAAGATTTTCTTTCCAACCTCGATCTTGGCAAGCTGGATGATACGGAGGATAATCCGCCATCCGATGAAGATTCTGACGACAAGCCCAATCCAACGCCATAATCTTCCGCATGAAGCCACCGCCGGGGTAGACCAGGGAGCGTTCTGGCGCCCCGGCATTTTTGTATAAACCATTTTCTCGAATCGAACCGCAACCCTATGACAGACTTTCCACCTCCCATGGATGAACTCCCCGTTGAACCGGTGCAAACCGTTCCTTACAGCCGTGAAGCTGAAGAAGCGGTGCTGGGCGCGGTGATGATTCACCCCGAAGTGTATTATGACGTGGCGCAGTTCCTCCAGGCAGACGATTTTTACATCCAGCGCAACGGCTGGATCTGGGAAAGCTTCACCCGACTGCATGAGCGCCGCTCACCCATCGATCTGCTGACTGTCTCAGAAGACCTGGAACAAATGGATCGTCTGGCAGAAATTGGCGGTCCGGCTTATCTCACCGCGCTGACCACCCAGGTCCCCACCTCGCTGCATGCGGAAGCCTACGGGCACATCATCGAAGACAACGCCATCCGCCGCCGGATGCTCACCGCCGCCAACGACGTCGCCAAACTGGCATACGACCAGCAGCGCACCGTGGATACCGTGATCGACGAGGCGGAAAAAGCCGTCTTCGGAATCAGCGAGCGCCGCGTTCGCCACGACGTGCAGCCCATTCAGCAGGTCTTAAGCGACTACTACGACCGCATCGACCAGCTCGCCACGCGGGATGAGGATGTTGTCGGCGTGCCCACCGGGCTGCTGGATCTGGATAAAGTGCTGGGCGGGCTTCAAAAATCGGATTTGCTGATCATCGCCGGGCGCCCGGGCATGGGCAAGACCGGCTTCATGCTCTCGGTGATGAAAAACGCCGCCATGAAGCACAAGAAGCACGTCGCCATGTTCTCGCTGGAAATGTCCAACGAACAGTTGGTGCAGCGTCTGATCGCCCAGGAGACGGGTATCGACACCCAGCGCCTGCGCACCGGCAAATTGCAGGAAAACGAGTGGCCCCTCTTCACCCAGGCGATTGAAGCGTTAAGCAAAACGAACATCTACCTGGACGATACGCCTGCCATCACCCCGCTGGCGCTGCGCACCAAATGCCGCCGTCTGATGATGGAATATTCGCTCGATCTGGTGATTCTGGACTACCTGCAGTTGATGAGCGGCGACACCCGCAACGACAACCGTGTGCAGGAAGTTTCGTACATCTCGCGCAACCTCAAGGTGCTGGCGCGCGAATTGAACGTACCGGTGCTGGCAGCCGCACAGCTTTCCCGCGCGGTGGAGCAGCGCGCCGATAAAAAACCGGTCCTCTCCGACCTGCGCGAATCCGGGTCACTGGAGCAGGACGCAGATATCGTCATGTTCATCAACCGACCCGATATGATGGAAAAAGACGCCGCCAAAGCCAGCGAGGCGGAGATCATCGTCGCCAAACACCGCAATGGTCCCACCCACCCCGGCATCAAGCTGGTCTTCTTGAATAATCTGGCGCGGTTCGAAAACGCCGCCACGGTTCGTTAGCACCATGAGCGATTCCAACACCTCTCACCCGCCATCCAATCCTTCCTTCAACGGCTTCCCGTCTGGAAAGGTGCGGCTCAGCCCCATCCCGGCGCCCTTTTTCACCGATCTGCTGCCGCAAATCGATCATCTGGGCGAGATGAAGGTGACGCTGTACACGCTCTGGTTTTTGGACCAACTGGAAGGAAATTACCGCTGTGTGAGCCGCGCAGACTACGCAGAAGATGAATTGCTGATGCAGGGATTGGGCGGCGCTGCCGAAGCATTGGACGATGCCTTGAGGCGCGCCGTGCAGCGCGGCACCCTGCTGTGCGCAGAACTGCCTGAAAACGGCGGAACGTTCTATTTTCTCAATTCTGCGCGCGGGCGCGCAGCTTTTAAAGCCTTTCAGGAGGGGAGCTGGTCTCCCCTCGTCGAGAGCCACCAACCCATCGCGCTGGACCTGGAAAAACCGAATATATATCGGCTATACGAAGATAATATCGGTCCCCTCACCCCGCTGATCGCGGATACCTTGCGCGACGCCGAGCAGGAATATCCCACCGAATGGATCGAAGAAGCCATTCGCACCGCTGTGCAAAGCAATGTGCGCCGCTGGAAATATATCGAAGCCATTTTGCGCCGCTGGAAAGAAGAAGGACGTCATGACCAAGATCGACGAGACTCTCAAAAAGATCGCAGCCGCTACTTCGACGGTGAATTCTCCGACCTCATCCACCGAGGATAGCCTCGAAGCGCTGCGCCGCGCAAATTATCCCGGCGACCCCAACTGCCCGATCTGTCACGGGATCGGCTTCTTGCGCCGCGATGTGCCGCTGGGCGACCCCGATTTTGGGCGCATGTTCATCTGTTCGTGCCGCCAGAGTGAAGTCAGCAACGATATTCGCCAGCGGCTTTACCGCCTGTCCAATCTGGACGCGCTGAAAGCGCTGACTTTTGAAACCTTCCAGCCGCGCGGACTGACCGGGCTGGGTCCGCAGCAGGCGGATTCGCTCGAACGCGCCTACAACCACTCCCGTCAATTTGCTTCAAATCTAGAAGGCTGGCTGCTGCTGATGGGCGGTTACGGCTGCGGAAAGACCCATCTGGCGGCGGCGGTTGCAAATTTTGCCGTCAGTCTGGGCGTGCCCACCCTGTTCCTCACCGTGCCCGATCTGCTGGACTGGATGCGTTTTTCGTACGAAAGCTCTGAGACCAATTTTGAAGACCGCTTCGATGAGATCCGCAACGTGCGGCTGCTGGTGTTGGACGATTTCGGCACGCAAAACGCCACTCCCTGGGCGCAGGAAAAACTGTTCCAGATATTCAATTATCGCTACACGAACCATCTTCCCCTGGTGGTGACCACCAATCTGAGTCTGGATGAGATTGAGGGGCGTATTCAATCACGCCTGCAAGATCCCCAACTGGTCACACGGGTTTTCATTCAGGCGCCCGATTACCGCAATCCATCGGAAGACACCAACCATCCGCAGTTATCTTCGCTGCATCTTCACGCCGCACGCACTTTCGCCACCTTCAGTTTGCGCCGCGGAGAAGGACTGCCCGCCGCCAGCCAGAAAAGCCTGGAAAACGCATACAACGCAGCACAGGCGTTCGCCGATAAACCCCGCGGATGGATCGTCCTTTACGGCACCTACGGCTGTGGAAAAACCCACCTCGCCGCTGCCATCGCCAATTACCGCACCGGATTGGGCGATCCGCCCCTCTTCATTGTGGCACCCGATTTGCTGGATCACCTGCGCGCAACTTTCAACCCCAACAGCAGCACCAGTTACGACCGGCGCTTCGACGAAGTGCGCTCCAGTTCGCTGCTCGTGCTGGACGATCTGGGAACGCAATCCACCACACCCTGGGCGCGGGAAAAACTATTCCAGCTTTTCAATTATCGTTACAACGCAGAACTTCCCACCGTCATCACCACCGCCACCCCGCTGGATGAACTCGACCCGCGGATTCGCAGCCGGATGGCAGATACCCGCCTCTGCACCATTTA
>JBDKTF010000350.1:0-4366 GCA_039680295.1 Anaerolineaceae bacterium | reverse complement strand
AGCTGCTTGTGCAGATCATTAATATCTTTGGGAATGAAATAAATGGCTGCCAGCAGGAAAATGACGCACAGCGTCCAGGCAGAGCAGCAGATATAGATGATTGAACTGCCCACCGAGGTGGCATCCGCGATCAGACCAGCGAGTAAGGGGGCAGTGGCAGCGCCGAAAGATTCTAGAAAGTTTTCAATGGCGTTCGCTGAAGAGCGAATTTCTGGGACGGTCACATCATACATGGTCGAAATGATATTGGGAGAGGCGAACGGCATAAAGAAGGCAGTGAAGCACAGCAGTACGCCAAATAAGACCACCTGCGAAGCGGCTGTGTGCATGGCAAACCACAAGCCGATCATGCCGCAGAAAACGCCGATCACCCCGGCGATCAAACGACCGCGTTTGGTGCGTTTAAAAAGTTTATCGCCCAACCACCCGCCCGCCGGGTAACCGGCAGCCATCAGCAGCACCGCCGGCGCCATAATCATCAAGGTGGTGGTGTCATCATAGCCGCGTTCTTTGCCGAGATACCCAAAAATATAGTATGTGATGACGTTCCAGGGGAAAACCCCAAAGAAGCCCTGTAGGTAAACCATGATCAAGGATCGCTTCTTGAACATGGAGCCAATCTCTTTCCAATTGAATTTGAACTTGCTGGTTTCAACACCCTGCAGCTCAACTTCGCCGCTGCCGCGCGGTACGTCTCTAACAAAGGTATAGATGCATATCGCCAACACGATACCCAATGAACCCGTGATGTAGAAGATGGACCGCCATCCAATGACACCAGCCAGAAGCAGTGCCAGAACCATTCCCATCAAATAACCGATGGGTTGGGTTAATTGCAGCAAGCCGTAGATTTTTCCACGAGTCTTGGGCGTAAACAGATCAGAAACCAGGCTGTACATGCCCGGGTAACTCGAATCATCGATGCCCGTGGAAGACCGGGTCACCAAAAAGACATTTAATTTCGGTGCGATCGCGCTGAGCCATGTTGTCGACCCCCAGATGAAAGAGGCTAACGCCAGTAATTTTGCGCGGTTGTATTTATCATTCAGCCATCCCCATACTGGATAAAGCACAGAACCGACGACCAATGCGCTGGTATTGATCAGACCCCATTGGGTGTAGGTCATATTGAATGTGCTCATGATTGAGTTTTGCAGAGGACCGATGAGCAATTTATCGGTTTGATGCAAAAGCATGAAGAGAAAGAATATCGTAACGGTGGTTTTGGCGGAGAACGGGAGCGAACGTTTTGCTTCGAGTGTCTGCGCAGTTGCCATAAAGACTCTCCTGTGTTATTGGTGAATCGATGATTGAGGTTTCAGAAGATTATACTGTTGATTGAAGAATCCTTATTCATCGATGAGGGGTGGTTTTCACCAGGTTGACTGCGCCCGGCGCCAACCAATAATGCATCCCGAGTAAATCAAGGAGATGTTTTGGATCTCGCAATGTTCCAAAACATCTCCCTTATTTCCGCCAAAATCAACTCTGCATAAAGGTTTGATCTAGTTGGAATTTTCCATCCGGGCGACTACATCGCGCAGAATGACAATTTCCTCATCGGTGGGTACCACCCAGATCTGCACCCTGGAATTTTTGCCGCTCACCAGTGAAGCCCGATCGATCGGCGCATTTTTATTTGCGTCGACGTCGATATCGATCCCCAGATTTTCAACGTCGCTGCACACCTTTTGGCGCAGTTTCCAGGATTTCAAGCCAACATCGGCGGTGAACACACTGGCGTCCGCTCCATTGAGCAGCCAGTTATAGGCGCCCAGATACAGCTCAAGCCGTTGAGCGTATACGTCGTACGCCAGCTGGCAGTTTGCATTTCCCTTTTCGCTTGCCTCAATGATTTCGCCCAGGTTCGATGAATAACCGGATAACCCGATCAAACCGGATTTGTTGTTCAGGATTTTACTGACCTCATCCGGCGTCATCCCGTTTCGAATCATCTCAAGGACGATTTCGGCATCGATATTTCCGCAGCGGGTGGACATCACCAGTCCCGGCAGCGGAGAAAATCCCATCGAGGTATCCAGTGTTTTTCCATCCTTCATCGCAACCACGCTGGAACCGCCGGTGCCGAGATGGCACATGATCAATTTCAGGCTTTCGAGCGGCTTCCCCATCAGTTCAGCCATTCTGGCTGACACATACTGGTAGGAAAGACCATGAAAACCGTATTTACGGAAGCCGTACTTCTCGGCAAGATCGCGCGGAATCGCATACTGCTTCAACACCTCCGGCATATTGGCATGGAAGGAAGTATCGAAAACTGCATATTGCGGAACCCCAGGCAACTGATCCTGGCATACTTCGATTACACTGTAAGAGTTGGGATTATGAATGGGGGCAAACGGCAGGCACTGCTTCAGTTTTTCCATCGTAGCTGAATCGATCTTTACAGTCTGGTCAAAGATGGTTCCGCCGTGAACAAATCGGTGACCGATGGCATCGATCTTGATCTGATACCCCTTCAGGATGGATAGAATCTCCATCGCTGCCGCCCGATGCGTGGGCAAATCGACAGTTTTCGTACCCGTTTTCCCCCGGATATTCCAGTTGATCACCGCATCTGCCTGGGTTTGGGTCGCGACATTTTTCGCTTTTCCAGACGCGATTACAGTTTGCGTCTCTCCCGCTGATGTCTGATAAACCTTAAAACCCTGTGACGAGCTTCCACAATTAATAATAAGGATGTTCATTGACGCATCTCCATGGTTAAATGTACAATGCTAAAATTATTGAAACCTTTCCAAATAATCAACATCAAAACAGTGTTTACCGTTATTGATCGCGAGTCTCTTCGTGGCTCGACGACAATAACCCAAAGTATAAAACTTTCTCAACGAAAAACACGGTGACTTTTTACATCTCTTTTCTGGAATGAACCACTTAATCGAGGAAAATATGCACGAACGCCGTTTTAACCGCGACATTGAACGTCTGCGCGACCCGGAACGGGTGGCGCGAATGGAAGTGGAACGCGTGGTCGACCTGACATTGGAGAAACTGGATCCTGTTCACAATCTGCTCGATGTGGGCACCGGCTCGGGTCTGTTCGCAGAACAATTCGCTGCGCGCGGGCTGAGTGTCACCGGGCTGGATGCCAATCCAGCCATGCTGCCCGCTGCTGAACAATTTGTTCCCACGGGCAGTTTTCAAGAAGGCACGGCTGAAGCGCTGCCTTTCCCAGACGGATCGTTTGATGTGGTCTTCATGGGCTTGCTGCTGCATGAAACCGATGACGTTCAGGCAGCTTTGCGTGAAGCGCACCGCGTGGCGCGCCGTCGGGTTGGCATTCTGGAATGGCCTGAAGCGGTGGGGGAATTTGGTCCTCCCGCGGAACATCGGCTGCGCACCCAGGTTGTGGAAGAATCGACACATCAGGCTGGTTTTACGCGCATGGAAATGATCCATTTGAAGCACCTGATATTCTATCGTCTGACCCCATAAAGCGGCATGAGGAATATACGATTTCAGAGATATGCGGTATACTTCATCCAATATTATTCTATTGGATATGAGGACAATAACCATGACCGAAAACAATAAAAAATGCCTGGTCTGCGAACGTACCAGTCAAGAAATTCCGCTGCTCACCCTCGATTACCAGGACCAGCATTACTTCATCTGCCCCGAGCATTTCCCCATTCTGATCCACAAACCCTCATTGCTGGTCGGAAAGCTGCCCGGTGCAGACCAATTGAAACCGCACGAAGAATAATAATTACAATTCTTCCAATACCCGCTATGAAGCGGGCGCGGAAAATATCCGCGCCCGCTATTATTCTTTCTTTACACACAGATGCTGTGCCTCGCGTAAGCCCTCCCCCTCACTGACCACAACCAGTATATCTCCCGATTTCAGCATTGTATCCCCATGCGGCAGCAGCACGGTTCGTCCCCGGCGTATGGACGCAATCAGGCAGTCTTTTGACCATTGAAGTTCACTCACCCGCTTGCCCGCCGCCTCAGATCCAGCTTCCACCAGCACCTCAACCACACTGGCTCCGGATAGGATACCCAGCCGAACTTCCTGCGTCCGATGACGCAGCGCCGTCCGTTTTGCCAGCGCGAGATCGTATGCATGGATCACATCGCTGCGGCGCAGCAGTCCCACCAGATGCCTCGGATCCTCCCGGCTGACCACCGGCAGCCGACCAATATCCTGCGCACTCATCCGACGCAAGGCTGCGCCAATGGTTTCATCTGGATGGGCAGTCAGCGGCGGTCTTGTGCAGATCTCTCCGGCGCGTAAATTTTCCATACTTTCTTCGCGACTGCCCGCTTTTTCAATATCCTGGAGGGTAAGCATGCCCACCAGTTCACCCACGGCATTGAGCACCGGCAGACCCTGCCG
>JBDKTF010000490.1:0-1696 GCA_039680295.1 Anaerolineaceae bacterium | reverse complement strand
GGGGTTCACCAACCCGATCTGATGTGCGCGCAGGTCATCACACCCGGCTACCGCATTCAACTGGAAGCCAACGGTCAAACCTATGAAGTTCACACCAACGAAGATGGAAGCAACGCCGCGCTGGTCGAAACAGCCGCGGAACCGCCGGCGCTTCTGACGTGGAAACTCGAGGGGGAGTCCTGCCAGGGCGCATCCTTTTCCCTGACAGGTTTACAACCCGGCTGCAACCCAACCCAACCAGAAACCCTCTATGTCAATTCTGCACGCGCAGAACAGATTCAAAATTTCAGTCTGATCTATCTTCCTTTTTCAGCCGACACGCCCGCCGGAACGGTAACATTTAACGGCAGCGGGACACGCCAGCCCTCCACCCTGGAACAGCGCCGCATGGCGGAATGGGCAGGCATGGTCAAGGATGAAACCGCCGTTGGAAAATCAGACCCCGAAACCGGATTGGTCCTCCGCTGGCGGCGCGACGGCGGCATCGCCGGTTTCTGCGATGCGGTGAACGTCTACCGTGACGGGAGTGTGACGGTCACACTCTGCGAAAACCAGACCGTTGCGATGCAGTTGGGCACAAAAGTGCTCGAAAAATTCTACGGTTGGCTGGACGGGTGGAAACATTTTGAAGGCGAACAGAAGGACGCCGCGACGGCGGATGGTATGACCGAAAGCTGGACATTCAACGGCAAGGGCGCGCAGCCTGCATCCACGGGAGATCAGCAGCAGGTGCGTGATTTTGCCAGCCAACTGGCAGAGACGGCGCGTCTCGCCACCGCTCAACTGGAGCCGGGTTCGCTGGAAAACGCTCAAAACGCGCTTGTCACTTTCTTCAGCCTGCTCGCCGAAGGACAATACGATGCGGCAGCCATGCGATACGGTGGGAATACAGACATTCTGACCGGCTACAACCCCGATGTGCCCGCCGACCGTCTGGGTGTGCTTTTTGACCGGGGATGCAATACGAACGGGCTGGTTTGCCTGCCGGTGAACAAGATTCTGAAAGCGCAGGAGATTTCCAAAACCGAATATCGCTTCACCGTGCAATTTACCGCCGCAGACGGAACCATTTTTGCCCAGGGACCCTGCTGCGGCGCCGACCCGACATCGAATCCGCCGGTGAGCGAATTTGACTACACCGTCCTCTGGCAGGAGGGTCGTTACAAAGTTCAGGAACTGCCGCCATACGTACCCTGAAATACATCCGATGGAAAATACAGACGTCCCCGAAAGATGGGGACGTCTGTTTGATTCAGTAATTCATAGATTTACCAGACCCGTTCCAATTGCGGATTCTCACAGGCGTGCCGCCCCACCTTCGCCATGTCCACCCATTCGCCGTGGATGCATACGCGCACCACATCGGCAGTGAAATCGGTCACCGTCGGACCGTGATTGTCGAACAGCGATGACCCCACGGCGTAACTATCCACAGGCACGCTCAGTCGCTCGAAGCGGTCGATCTTTTCGGGGGTGAAGCCGCCCGAAACGACAATTTTCACTTCACGGCAATACGCCTGCGCCCGTTCGCGCCAATCCGTGGGGATCTCCCAGGCTTCCCAGGCGTGATCCAGCGCTTGCCGCACCGCGAAAGCCAACCGGGGCGTCACACCCATGTCCAATGCCGGATCACCCAGCGGCGGCACCGAAACATCCCGCAGATGCGCGGAAGTGTCCATGCGAACGCCGTAGAGTT
>JBDKTF010000434.1:0-9086 GCA_039680295.1 Anaerolineaceae bacterium | reverse complement strand
TGCCAGACGTCGCCGTCAATATAGATCGCCAGGTCGGTGGTGCCGCCGCCAATATCGCAGACGATGGCGCCCATCTGGCGTTCACTCTCTGAAAGGACCACCTCGCCGGAAGCCAGCGGGTTGAGCAAGAACTGACTCACCTGCACACCCGAGGCGGCAACCGCCTGACGTAAATTTTCAACGGTGGCGGCGGCGGCGGTGATGATGTGGGCTTCCACTTCCAGACGGTAACCGTGCATGCCGATGGGTGTACGGATGCCGTCCTGACCGTCAATGGTGAAGCCGCGCTGGATGACGTGGATGATCTCGCGGTTGTGGGGGATGGCGACCGCCTGGGCGGCGTCGAGGGCGCGCGCCACATCTTCCTGGTCGATCACCCGCCCTGAAATCCCCACCACGCCGCGGCTGTTCACCGAGGATACATGCGAACCCGCCAGGCTGACCAATGCCGAGGTGATCTCCAGTCCGGAGGTGCGCTCGGCTTTTTCGATGGAGCGTGAAATCGCCTGAGAAGCCGCCGTAAGATCCACAATGGTGCCCTTTTTGATGCCCTGGGAGGGTTCGATGCCCACTCCCAGAATGCGCGTGGTGTGATCGCCTTCAACGCGAGCCACCAGTGTGCAAATTTTTGTGGTGCCGATATCAATTCCGACGACAATTGGTTCATCCATGGCTTCACTGCTCCACACGATAGAATGGTGCGTGGATGAATTCCACGCTGACCATGCTGGGTTTAATGCCCTTTTGCTGTAACTGCTGCGAAATGACCTGGTACTGCTGCAATTTGACCGCCAGGTCATCTGTTTTCAGTCCAAAGTAGACGTTCCAACCGCCGGGGTCCTTCCAGCCGAAGCCGTAGCGAGGGTCGAACTGGAGACGGGAGCCTTCCGGCTTCTGCGCATTCAGCGTGAGCACACTCTGCACCATGGCGGAGGTGAGCAGGGGCGCGGCGCCGGTGGCGGGTTCTGCGGTTTCTTTGCCGGTCGAGGCGTCTGGCACGGCGGTCGCCGCGGATTCTGCGCTGGCGCCTTCTGCCGCGGCAGCACTGTCGGCGGTTTCTGTTTGCGCGGCAGCGGGGTCAGCGGTGGCTTTCACCGAGATGAGACCTTCGGGCATGTCGCCGCGCGCCGGGAAGGCGTATCCTTCTGCATCCACCAGAATGTCGCTGTCGCCCTTTTCCCATACGATGATGGGTTGGCGTTCTTTCACAGTGACCACCAGATTGGAGGGCAACCCGACTTTGACGGAAACGGCTGCCAGCTCGGGGAAGTTTTTGAGCGTGATGTCTTTGATTTCCGCGGGATCAATGCTCACGGCAGGCTCGCCCGCAATGTTCAGCACGTCATTCACCTCAGCGGCGGTCAGACGCTGCGCGCCGACCAGATGAACACCCTGCACCTGAAAGAGCGAGCCGCTCCACAGGATGGACATGGCAACGGCGAGGACGACAACGATGGCGAACGAGAGCAGCCGCCAGCCGAGATGCACCGCGGGGATCGCCGGAAGGCGAACCTCTGCGCCGGTTGTGCCCAGCGAATAATAAACCTGCCGCCGGGTCTGGGTGCGAGGTTGGGTACGGCGCGGGGCAGCCGCAGCGGACGCATGGGCGGCGCGGGTATACACCGGTGTCGCGGGGACAGTCCGACGTGCGGTTTCCGCAGCGCGGTGGGCGCGTTCCGTACTTTCCTGAGTGCGGCGCTGACGCACCTGATCGGCGTGGGTCAGCGGCTGGCGGGCAGTGGCACTCATCCTTCCCTCCTGTACTGGCGTTCGGTCTGATCGCGGTCGGCTTTGCGTTGAAGCGCCAGTTCAATCAAACTATCCACCAGCGCCGGGTAGGACAGACCGGTGGCTTCCCACAGTTTGGGATACATGCTGATCTGGGTAAAACCGGGGATGGTATTGACTTCGTTCAGGAAGAGTTCTCCGGTGTTTTTATCGAGCAGGAAGTCCACGCGCGCCATACCGGCGATATCGGCGGCTTTGAAAGCCCGCACAGCCAGTTCGCGCACGCGGGCGGCGGTCTCATCCGGAATGGGGGCGGGGATGAGCAGCTGCGAGCGGTCGTCCAGGTACTTTGCCTCGTAGGAGTAGAAATCGGCGGCGGGGACGATCTCGCCCGGAATGGATGCCTGAGGATCGTCGTTGCCCAACACACTGACTTCGATTTCGCGGGCAGCCACGCCGTGTTCCACCAGCACCCGGCGGTCAAAGCGAGCGGCTTCCATCAACCCTTCGTACAGATCTGAGGGGGTGCTGCACTTGGTGATGCCCACCGATGACCCCAGGTTGACGGGTTTGACAAAGAGCGGGTACGCCGACATGGCTTCCGCTTTTTCGATCACGGATTGGATCTGGTTCTGGATTTCGGCGCGGGTGACGAGAATGGATTCGGTCACGGGGACATCGTTGGCGCGCATCACGTCTTTGAAAAGGGCTTTGTCCATGCCGACCGATGATCCCAACACGCCGGCGCCGACGTACGCCACGTCTGCCATTTCGAGCAGCCCCTGAAGGGTGCCGTCTTCGCCGAAGGTGCCGTGCAGCACGGGGAAGATCACGTCCAGGGGGGTGACGAGCGAGAGTTTGCCCGCCGCGTCCACGCGGTAAAGACCGGGGCGGCTGGGGTCGCCGAAAATCACAGCGCGATCCAGACCGGCGGCTTTGTTATCGTTCAATGCCTGCCAGACGTTCCCGCCAGTGACCCAGGCGCCGTCGTGGGTGATGCCAATTTGCGTCACGGTGTATTTCTGGGGATCGAGCACGGATAAAACGGACCGCGCGGACATGAGCGATACCTCATGTTCGCCAGATCGTCCCCCGAAAATCACACCCACCCGAATTTTATCTGCCATCATCAACCTCATCGTATCGGTAAAATCGTTTTCATTTAGAGGGTTCTGCTGAGAAATCTCCCAACAGTTCCACTTCCAACTGCAATTGAACGCCAAATTGCTCAGCCACTCTGGTTTGCGCCAGCCGGATGAGCTGATCATAATCACTGGCAGTGGCTTCGGCGTCATTGATGAAGAAATTGGCGTGCACCGGGCTGATCTCTGCGCCGCCAATCCGCATTCCCTTCAATCCTGCTGCCTCGATCAAGCGTCCGGCATAATCATTGGGCGGATTCTTGAACATCGAACCCAGGCAGGCGCCGGGAGGCTGTGTGCTGCGGCGCCGGGCGGAAAACTCGTCCATCTTTGTCTTGACCGCATCGGGCGTTTTGCGGGTGAGCCAGAACATGGCTGCCAGAATAATCTGATCACCGGGGTGACGTTTGAGCGCGCTGCTGCGGTACTGGTAGTCCATGCGTTCGACGCTCCACTGCTCTCTGCCCTGTGTTCGGTGCAAGATATCTGCCAGAAGCAGAATGCCGGCGGTGTTCCCGCCGAACGCACCGGCGTTGCCGTAGACCGCGCCGCCCACCGTGCCGGGGATGGTGGACGCCCATTCCAGACCCGAGAAGCCGCGCAGACCCGCCTGGCGCGCCAGCGAACTGAAATTAGCGCCTGATTCCACCCAGACGGTGGGGTTTTCACCGCTGTCGTCAAAGCGGGCGTTGCGCGCCTGGTTGAGCAGCACAATGCCGTGATAGCCCTGATCTGAGACGAGCAGGTTGGAGCCGCTGCCCAGCACGATGAAGGGGGCATCCATCTGCCACAGGCTGTTTGCCACAGCCGCCAGCTCATCGGCGGAGTGAACCGCCAGCAGGGCATCCGCCGGACCGCCCACACGGGCGGTGGTGAAGTTTGCCATGCGCACATTTTCCTGCAGGCGTTCGCCGTAGGTTTCACGCAAGCTGTTCACAGCGGTGGATAAGGCAGCAGATTTCATTCGACTCCTGGTTTCAGCAATCTTTCTGGTATTCGATCAGACGGCGCACCACATCAGTGCGGGCTTCGTCTGTTTCTTTGCGCTCCGGCGCGCGGGTGGAGCGAACAGCACCCGGGTTGGCGCCTTCGTTCGTGGATACGGGGCGCAGCGTCAGCGCCGCCAGCGTATCCGCTTCGTAAGTGCGTTTCTTGGGTTCAGGCATGATGCGCCTCACTTTCATGCAATGCTTCCAAAACATTGGCGCTGATCTGGTCGGCGTCGCCCGCCGAAAGGACGATCAGCACATCGCCGGGCTGCAATTGTTGGATCAGATGGCTGCTGACGGCGTCCAGCGTGGAAATGAACTGCGCGGCGGGGTGCGCCATGCGGCGCACAATATCCGCACCAGAGAACGCCTGTTTGGGCTCCCGCGCGGCATAAATATCGGTCACAATCACGCGGTCCGCATCGTCAAACGAAGCGGTGAAGGCATCCAGCAGGGTCTGGGTGCGCGAATAGGTGTGCGGCTGCCAGACCGCCCAGATGCGGCGGTGATGATAACGCGCGCGGGCTGCCGCCAGTGTGGCGCGGATTTCGGTGGGGTGGTGGGCATAATCATCGATGACGGTGACGCCCGCCGCTTCGCCGCGCACTTCAAAACGCCGACCGGTTCCGCTGTAACCTGCCAGGGCTGCGGCGGCTTGCGCCAACGGCAGGTCGAGCTGATGCGCCACAGCCAGGGCTGCCAACGCGTTGCGCACATTGTGTTCGCCGGGCACCTGCAGGTCCACTGATGCCAGATGGGTCAGGCTGCCGTCGGATTGACGGAGAACTGCGTCAAAATGGGCGCTGCCCTGCGCGGAAAGGGTGAGATTGCGCGCCTGAAAATCGGCGTCTGCGGCGAACCCGTAGGTGTATACGCGGCGGGTTCCAGCGATGTCGCGATAAAGAGCCTGTGTGCCGGGATCATCCGCGCAGGTGAACACTGCGCCGCCGGGCTGCAGGCGGTCGCAGAACTGGCGGAAAGCCAGCGCGTAATCCGCAGGGGTGGGGTAGCAATCGGGGTGATCGTGTTCCATATTGGTCACGACAATCATCTGGGGCTGCAATCCCAGGAACATGCGGTCGTATTCGTCGGCTTCGATGACAAAAGCGCTGCCTTTGCCAGCGTGAGCGTTGGACCCCAGATTTTTGAGCACGCCGCCGACAATGTAGGAGGGATCCTGCTGAAGCGCGACCAGCATCCAGGTGATCATGGCGGTGGTGGTGGTTTTGCCGTGCGTTCCCGCCACGGCGATGCCAGTGCGGTTCTGCATGAGCCTGCCAAGGAAGTCTGCCCGTTTATACACGGGGATACCGGCGGCGCGTGCCGCCTGCACTTCGGGATTGTCATCGGAAATGGCGGAAGAGCGGACCACCACGTCAGCGCCGGAGATGTTTTCCGGCTGGTGACCGAGGTAGACGCGCACACCCGCCGCCTGAAGCGACTGCGCCAGGGGCGAGAGGGAGCGGTCTGATCCACTGACGGTGTAGCCGCTTTCCAGCAGCACCCGGGCAATGGCAGACAGCCCTGTTCCACCAATTCCGATCAAATGCACGTGTGTCATCAGATAAACACCACCAGAACAAAGACGAAAGCAATGGCAATGGCAAAATAAATGGCGGGCGTACCCAGCCAGGTGGGCGGCATCAGGGCGAGGAGTTTAATGGCTGCATCGCCAATTGCGGTGCCTGCCACCGGCGCGCTGATGGCAGGGAAGGGATACCCCGCCACGTTCAGGTAAGACCAGATGGTGCCAAAAACCAGATAACCATTGATCGCGCCCAGGAACAACCCCAGGAGCACATCCTGCAGCCGTTCGCGGACGAAACGCCCCGAGGCGGCAATTTTGGGCAGATTGGGCGTCTGATAACCGAAAAAGACCAGCAGCGCCAAAATCCCGGAGCGGAACCAGAACTGCGATTCACCCGTGAGCGAATCCCGGACGAAGGGGATGAAGCGCTCCAGAACGGTGAGGATGAATATTGCCAGAATGACCGAGAAGGTCACCAGCAGTTCACGCGCCCATCCACGCATCGCGCCGATGAGGGCAAACAGCACCACCATCAACCAGAACAGGAAAGTCAGACTAACCATGGTGAACTTCCCTTCTCTGAACCGCTTTACGGGCGGCTTCTTCGACCAATGCAGCGATCTGGCGGGCAGCCAGAGGATGCGCCTGGGCGCGGGCAGCGCTGCGCATGACATTCAGCCGATCGGGGTTGCCCAGCAGGGTTTCCACCGTGTTGAGCAGTTGTTCATTCAACCGGGCGTCTTCGATCATCACCGCGGCGCCCTGTTTCACCAGATAATCGGCATTGACTTTCTGGTAACGCCAGGCATACGGGTAGGGGACCAGCACGGAGGGCAGCCCGAAGAGCGGATATTCTCCCAGTGTGGAGGCTCCGGCGCGTGAGACCGCCAGATCGGCGGACGCCAGCGCCTGCGCCATGGCTTCGGTGTGCAAATAAGAGAAGGCATGATAGTGCGGCAAGAGATCCGCCGGGAGGGCAGCCTGCGCCTGCTGCACTTCGTCCCAATCCAATGTTCCACTGATGTGCACCACCTGCGTCTGCATGAGCAGCGCGGGCAGCAGGGGCAGCAGCGCGCGGTTGATGGAGCGGGCGCCTTTGCTGCCACCGAAAACGAGCAAAACGGGCAGGTCTTCAGACAGTCCCAACGCCTGACGGGCGGATGACCGATCTTCCGCGCTAAGCTCGGGACGGGTGGGATACCCGGTGACGGCGATGGTTTTCCGGGGCGAGAAGAATTTGCGTGATTCTTCGGCGGTGACGGCGATGGTATCGGCAAAGCGCGCCAGCACTTTGAGCGCCAACCCCGGTTCAATGTCCGGTACATACAGCACGGAGGGAATGCGCCATCCGGCGAGCGCCATTGGAACAGCCACATAGCCGCCAGTGAAGAAGAGTACATCGGGGTGGAATTGGCGCAAAATGCGCTTTGCCGCGACGAAACCCTTCGCCAGCGACCAGAGGTTGCCCGGCAGCGTGCGCAAGCCTACGCCGTGCACGCCAGCGGCGGGGATCGTCTGGAAAGGAATACCGGTGCGCTGCACCAGGTCCGCTTCCATGCCGCCCTTGCCGCCTACCCAGAGCACCTGTTCGGCGTTACAACCGGATGCCTGCAGAACGGCGAGCGCCGGATACACGCCGCCGCCCGTTCCGCCGGCGCAAATCAACGACCGCACCGAAGGACCTCCCTTCTTCTGATTCCTTTTCAACCGATCCGCGGGCAACATTCATGATGATGCCGCAGGATGCCATGGTGACCAACATGTTCGATCCGCCTGCGCTCATAAACGGCAGCGCATTTCCGGCGAAGGGCAGAATGCCCATGATGACCGCCATATTGATCAAGGCTTCCATTGTGACCCACAGGGTGAGACCACCCGCCAGCAGCGATCCGAGGGGATCGGCAGCGCGCTTGGCGATGGTAAGTCCGCGCCAGAGAAACGCCATGTAGAGCAGAACCACACCACTGGCGCCCAAAATGCCGGTTTCTTCCGCGATGACCGCGAAGATGCTGTCGGTGGGGGGGACGGGGAGACCGGTGAACTTGGTGTTTGCCTGTCCGATGCCGACACCGAACCACCCGCCGTTGACAACCGCTTCGAGACTGCGGCGCACATGGTAGGACGCCTGTTCGGGATCGCGCAGACCGGCAATGTAATCATCAATACGCGAGCGCCCGGTGCTGCTGATGTTCACGAGCAGAAAGCCCAACAGCAGCGCCACCAGAAAGACTCCGATGATTTGCTTCCAATCGGCTCCGGCGAGAATGAACATCAACAAGCCCATGACCAGAACGGTCGCAGTGGCGCTCAAATCTGGCTGCATCAAGATCAAACCGCCGGTGATGCCCAGAATGGCAGCCATGGGGACCAGACCGAAGCTGATATCGTTGAGCACTTCACGCTTGCTGTACAGCCAGAAGGCGAGATAAACGATGATGACGATCTTTGCCAGCTCGGAAGGCTGACCGGAACCGCCCACCAGCGAACGCACTGCGCCAAGACGGATGTTGTTTGCGATCAGCACAACGATGAGCAGAATGATGGTGCCCAGCATCATGGGCACGACCAACCGCTTGAAGCGGTGGTAGTCGAACATGGAAAGACCCGCAGCGACCAGAATGCCCAACCCTGCCCATAGAAGCTGGCGTTTGATGACGTACGATTCGTCACCATTGAAGTTGATCATCGAGTAATCCCAACTGGCAGAGTAAACCATCAGCAGACCGATGACCAGCAGCACGGCAATGATCAGCAGGAAGGGGACATCAAAGCGCAGCTTGAGGGGGCGCGGAGCGCCACCCGCTGCGGATGTCGGAGGTTGTGCCTGGTTTACGAAAGTTCCTTGACCCATGTTCGGTAACTCTCCCCGCGCTCTTCGAAGTCGCGGAATTCATCAAAACTGGTGCCGCCCGGAGACAGCAGGACCACATCTCCGGCTTCAGCCAGATTCGCAGCAGCGGCGACGGCTTCCTTCAGCCCGCCGCAGTGGGTGATGGTATAGGGACGCTGACCCGGAACCATCGGTCCGACAGCGTTCGAAATGAGATCGGCAGCTTCGCCGAAAACGATCAGGTGATCCACCCGTTCATGAACGAGGTGAGCGAAGGCATCCCAGGGCAGTTTTTTGTCGCGCCCGCCTGCCAGCAAAACCAATGGTTCGTTGAAGGAGTGGATGTCTGCGATGACGCGTTCGGGCGCGGTGGCGATGGAGTCGTTGTACCAGTTGGCGCCCTTATATGTGCGGACAAATTCCAACCGGTGCGCCACGCCGTGAAAATCGGTCACGCCAGCGACCAGCGCATCCACCGGCAAGCCTGCCGCGAGGGCGATGGCGCAGGCAGCCAGCACGTTGACGAGGTTGTGTTTCCCAACCAGGCAGATGCTGCTTTGCGGCATGATGGCTGTTTCAGCGCTTCCGTCGGTGTACATGAGCATTTCAGCGTGCAAATATGTGCCCGCGATACCGGCAGCCGGGGGCAGCAGACCGAAGGTGACCAATTTGCCTTTTACCCGGTCGTGCAGACCCCACGAACCGGGATCTTCACGATTGAGCACTGCCACATCCGCCGGGGTTTGAAAGTCCAGAATGCGGGCTTTGGCGGCTGTGTAGGCTTCCATGGTGCCGTGGCGGTCGAGATGGTTGGGGGTAATGTTCAACACCGCAGCCACATGCGGCGAAAGGGTCACCTGTTCGAGCTG
>JBDKTF010000535.1:0-3123 GCA_039680295.1 Anaerolineaceae bacterium | reverse complement strand
GGAGTAGCAGGAACAGGGGCGGCTGCTTCGCTCATGCGCTCACCTCCACCGCGGACTGCCGGGGTTTGACTTCGGGGCATTTCCAGGTGTCGCCGGGGTGCAGCAGGCGCTGCTCGTTGAAGCTGGGCAGAATGCCACAGGCGTAGCATTGATCGCGGCAGTCGCCGCGAATTTTACCTTCCAGGCTCCAGTTGTATTCTTCCTGAAGATAGGATTTACGAACGCCAGTGCTGATGTGATCCCACGGCAGCATTTCGTCCAATGCGCGCGGGCGGTGCACGTAGAAATCGGGGTCAAGACCGTTGGCGCTGAAAGCATTCAGCCAGGTATCGTAATGGAAGTGATCCTGCCAGGCATCGAAGCGGGCGCCGTTTTGCCAGGCGGAGAAGATCACTTCAGACATGCGGCGGTCGCCGCGCGCCAGCCAGGCTTCGAGGAAGGTATCCTCCGGTTCGCTCCAGGTGAGTTTGAGATTGGGATTGCGCATTTCATTGCGCAGCAGATCCTGTTTGGCGCGGATCTGTTCCATGGTGTCGCAGGCAACCCATTGGAAGGGGGTGTGCGGCTTGGGGACAAAGGTGCTGACCCCGGCGTGCACTTTGGCACGGAAGCCGACTTCCTGCCGCCCGACCGCCAGCACTTTCTTGCAGACATCCACAATGGCGCGCACGTCATCCAGCGTTTCAGAAGGGTGTCCGATCATAAAATAGAGCTTCAGACTGGTCCAACCGTGGCGAAAGACATCACGAGCGGTGTCCAGAAGCTGCTCGGTGGAGACGGGTTTGTTGATGATCTGGCGCATCCGTTCCGAGGCGGCTTCGGGGGCGAGGGTGAATCCGACGCCGGGGCGGTTTTCCTTGAGCTGATCCATCAGCGCGACGGAAAAGGATTCGATGCGCAGGGAAGGCAGCGAGATGGTCAGGCGGCGTCCCTGCAGGCGCCTAGTGAGGGCGGAGACCAGCTCGACGATATGCGTATAGTCAGAAGAGGATAATGAGAGAAGCGCAACTTCCTCGTAGCCGGTGGCGTCCAGCGCTTCTTCCACCGCCTGCGCCACTTCTTCCACCGGGCGTTCGCGCACCGGGCGCATGATCTGCCCGGCGTGACAGAAACGGCAGCCGCGGGTGCAGCCGCGTTGAATTTCCACCGCTACACGGTTGTGCACCACTTCCACCGATGGAACGATGAAGTGGGTGAGGGGCGGCGGCAGCACGGCGTTGATGCGTTTGGTGATTTTTGCGGGGGCAACCGGGTCGATGGGGGCAAAAGCTGCCAGCGTGCCGTCGGGATGATAATTCGCAGCGTACAGGCTGGGGACGTACACACCTTCGATTTGCGCCAGCCGCCGCAGCAGCGCAGGGCGGTCTTCACCGCTGGCGCGCCATGCGAGCTGGGTGTCGATGATCTCGTGAATGACTTCTTCACCCTCGCCAACCGCAAAGGCATCGATGAAGGCGTGCATGGGTTCAGGGTTGAAGGCGGCATGTCCACCGGCGATGATCAGCGGGTGTTCGCGGGTGCGGTCTGCCGAGCGCAGCGGAATCTGCGCCAGATCGAGCAGGTTCAGCACATTGGTGTAGAGAGATTCGTAGGGCAGTGAAAAACCGATCAAATCGAATGCCGCCAGCGGGTGCTTGCTTTCCAGACCATAGAGGGGGATGCCGCTGCTGCGCATGGCGTCTTCCATGTCCACCCAGGGGGCATAAGCGCGTTCTGCCAGCGCATCGGTACGGCGGTTGATTTCATCATACAGAATCGCCACCCCCAGATTGGGCAGCCCCAGATCGTAAATAGCCGGGAAGACCAGCGCCACATGCGCCGCCACCGAATCCCAGGGTTTGTTGACCTGATGCAGTTCACCACCCACATAACGACCGGGTTTCTGTACAGTTAATAAGATGCGTTCCAGCCGGTCCTGTATTTCTTGAGAAGTTAACATGAAGGTTGATCCACCTGTTCGAGGTTATAAAGTCCCCTTGTACATTCCACCATCCACGGTGAGCATCACGCCGGTGATATAAGAGGCAGCCGGAGAGACCAGAAAAACAGCAGCGTTGGCAAATTCTTCGGGCTTTCCCAGACGGTGCAGGGGACTGTCTTGCGCCTGTCTGGCTGTCTCTTCCTCCACGGTTGTGTGGTTGAGTTGGGCGCGGTAGGTCATCAGATTGGTGACGCGCTCGGTTTCCGTCCAGCCTGGAAGAATGGAATTAAAGCGAATGCCGTCTGAACCCAGTTCGAGCGCCAGGGTTTTGGTCAGACCCACCACCGCCGCGCGGATGCTGTTGGAAAGCACCAGGTTGGGGATGGGTTGTTTGACAGAGTAAGACGTCACGGTCAGCACCGATGCCGCGGACGATTGACGCAGATAAGGCAGCGCAGCGCGAATCAGGCGCACCTGGCTCATGCAGGTCAGATCGAATGCTTTTTGCCAGGCGGCATCATCGAACGTTTCGAAGGCACCCGAAGGCGGTCCGCCCGCGTTGGCGATGAGAATATCCAGCCCGCCGAAGGTTTCCATGGTTTGTTCCACCAGCCGCACCGGTAGAGCCGGGTCTGCCACGTCACCTGCAAGGGGCAGTACATCGGCGCCCGTTTCGGTGTGAATGGCGTGAGCCGCGTCGTTGATCTTTTGAGGATCGCGGCTGTTGATGGCAATCCGGGCGCCTTCGCGCGCGAGCGCAAGCGCGGTGGCATACCCCAGTCCTCGACTGGCGCCGGTGATCAGGGCGCGTTTTCCGGTGAGATGAAGGTCCATACGATGCTCCTTTCAGATGAATTCAATCTGGTGATCCACGATCTGCTCGTCTGGATAATGGTCCTGCACAAAACGCAGCGCTGTTTCCAGGGTGCGCGCATTGATGTCGGCGTCACTGCTGATGACCGCCAGCCCCAGGACGGCGTCCTGCCAAGCATCCTGCCGATCCAATTCGGCGGTTGACAGGTTAAATTCACGGTGCAGGCGCGCCAGAATGGGTTGAATCCGGCTGCGCTTTTCCTTCAGAGAAGCGCAGCCAGGCAGATGCAGATGCAGGGTCAAGACGGCAGTGGGCATGCTAATATCCACTCTTGCGAAAAGTCCATGCGACGGGTACAATGCTTTGCACATTATATCCTACAAATATG
>JBDKTF010000292.1:0-2356 GCA_039680295.1 Anaerolineaceae bacterium | reverse complement strand
TATTTCTTCCTGAATACGCGGTCTGCCTGCCGTGCCTGACGCGGCATCCAATCGCGGATGATGGTGTTCATCGGATGGTCAGCGCTGCCGCAATCCACACCGATCCAGCGCAGCTTCTTCCGTTTTGCCCATTCGGCGAACTCTCGATCAGGTCCGGGGTGCATGACCATATAACGAACTTCATCGGCTGTCGGCATGTCCCAACCGAAATGGTGGTAACCGGTATGGATGATGAGGATATCCCCTTCGCGGACCTCGACCCGCTCCTCGATCATTTTGCTGGTGTAAACGTCATAGTCGCCGCAGATGTCGCTCAGATCAACCACAGCGGCGTCATGTACCAGGTAATCCATATCCAATGAAGCGATATCCTTGCCGGGCGTGTGAAAGTGAATCTCTCCATCCAGATGCGTGCCGAGATGGTTGGAATGGGTGATGACCTGTCCGTTCGCTCCGTTCGGCGCCAGACGTTTGAAGTACTTGATCTGAAGCGGCTCGTAGGTTGGCCAGGGTGGGGTGGCAATTCCCAGGGGGATGGTCAAATCGAGAAATTTCATATTGGCTTCTCCTGTTATGGTGGGATGAATGTCAGATGTCAGATAATGCTCTTGGCTGACTTCCATTACACGGTCATCAGATACTCAAAGGCATCCTTAAAACACTTTTCTGGCGCGCGCAGGATTCCAGCGCCAACCATGCCGATGCCGGGGTCTTTGTGGGCAATCCCGGTGTTGATTTGCGGGAGGATGCTGGTTTCCATCACCTTGCGCACATCGATGCCGAGCGGCGTGCCGCGAAAATTCAATGCTGGAATGGTGAAATGTTCATGTTCGCTGAAGGTGATCTCATACATCTCGAGTGTGGTCTGGGTTGCCAGTTGCGGGCTGCCGCCGACGAATTGCACAATGGCTGGCGCCGCCGCCATTGCCATGCCGCCGTACCCGGCGGTTTCGGTGATGGTGCTGTCGCCAATATCCGGGTTGGCATCCTGCTCGCTGTAGGGGGGAAAGTACAGCCCCTGAACCTTCCCAGCCGGGGCGGTGAACCAACGTTTGGGATTCGATGCCAGGCGGATGCCAAAATCGGTGCCGTTGCGCGCCATCGTGGTGACGAGGGTGCTGCCTGCCACCCCCTCCGCTGGTTCGAGCAGCGCTTTTCCAGTGGGCATGCTCAGATTCAGGAAGAAGTGGTCATTCCGGTCGATGAACTCGATGACCTTAGCCAGAGTCTCATTGTCGCGATGGGTGCGCGCCAGCGCCGGTCCGATGGCGCGTAAAAACAGCGACGTGGCGGCGCGGTTGCGGTTGTGGCATTCGTCGCCCATGTGCAGGGCTTGCGCGATGATGCTCTTGATATCGATGCCGTTGGGCAGCGACTGCAGTGTGCGGTCAAGCGCCGGATACAGATCTGTTTCCATCCACTTCAGGCGGGCAGTCACTTCGGGTCCCATCCCGCCGTAGCGCAGCACCTTGCCCAGCCCTTCATTTTGGGTGCAGTACGCCCGATTACCGAAAACTTTGTTTTCGATGATGAACACCGGCATGGATGGAGAGACAATGCCCGCCATCGGTCCGACGGCGTGATGGTGGTGGCAGGGTGAAAACTCAACCGCGCCCGCGGCTGCCAGCCGTGCCGCCTCTGTTTCATCGCTGGCGATGCCTTCATAGATCAATGCGCCCATCACCGCACCGCGTTGGGGACCGCACATGCGTTCCCATGTGACTGGCGGTCCGGCGTGCAGAATCATGCGGTCGTGCATGCCGGGAATGACATCCCGGGCGATCCCCATGCCGCACAGTGCCGCCTGTCCGCGTTGGATGCGCGCCACCACTTCCTGATTGGCGGCATCGATATCGATGCCGTTCTTCGTCTGCCTCAAACGGGGCACACCTTCTGGCGGTGGACGCCAGTCCAGGTCAATCACTTTCACACCCTGAGCTTTGACCGAGTCTGCCATACTGGTCAATCCGACGTTGAGAACGATCAGCTCTTTTCCAAAAAGATCGTTGACCTTGCTCATGTTTCCCCTCTTTCTTCACGCAGAGACGATCATTCCGGTTAACCGGGCAGCCGCTGCGTTACTGCTGCATATCACTGCGCCTGCCTCTTCCAGCATCGCAATGGTCCGCGGTATGTCTTGCGGATCGCCTTTCGTGCCGGTGACGGAGGCTGTCACTGGCAGCTCTCGTCCACCAGAGCGGGCGATTTCCCGCGCCTGGCGGATTGCCGGACCCAGTTCGCTGGCTGGGTTGGGGTGAGCGCCGTACCCGAGCACCACATCCAGCAGAATGACAGCGGTTTCAGGGTCGTGCGCCTCCTGCAGCAGACGTCGGATGCGCAGGTCGTTATCGATCAT
>JBDKTF010000248.1:0-8702 GCA_039680295.1 Anaerolineaceae bacterium | reverse complement strand
CTCTTTTCGGCTGATCAGGTGCAGTTTCGCAATACCGTTAAGATCGATGTGACGCAGACAGAAGAAGAAATCATGGCGCGGATGAAACAAAAGACGCGCTATAACCTGCGTCTGGCGCAGCGAAAAGGTGTCAGTGTGCGTATAGGCGATGCAAAAGATGATGATCTCCTGTACCGTATGTATGCCGAGACTTCCGTCCGGGATGGCTTTGTCATCCGTGAAGCTGATTACTATCAGCGAATCTGGCGTTTATTCGGTGCAGCGGGGATGGCGCAGCCTTTGATTGCAGAGGTGGAAGGCGAACCCGTGGCAGCCATCTATCTGTTTACCTTTGGCGGAAGTGCCTGGTACCTGTATGGAATGTCTCGCGAGGCACACCGTGAAAAGATGCCCAATGTGCTCTTGCAGTGGGAAGCCATCCGCTGGGTGAAGCAGCACGGCTGCCGTACTTACGATTTGTGGGGCGCCCCCGATGTATTCGACGAAAGCGATTCAATGTGGGGGGTGTACCGCTTCAAAGAGGGGTTGGGCGGAACGTTGACACGTGGTCTGGGCGCATGGGATTATCCATCACGTCCGATCTTGTATAAGCTATACACAAACATTTTGCCGCGTATCTTAGACGTGATGCGTCGGCGGGGAAAAGCCCGCACACAGCAGGAGGTGAAGGCATGATTCCACGATTACATTTTGCACACTTACCCACACCGGTGGAGCCCATGCCGCGGTTGGCGGCGGAATTGGGCGGCAGGATACGGCTGCAGGTCAAACGGGATGATCAAACAGGGTTGGCGATGGGCGGTAATAAAACCCGCAAGCTGGAATTTTTGATGGCAGAGGCGCAGGCGAATGGCGCCAAAATGCTGATCTCGGCGGGGGCGCGGCAGTCCAATCACTGCCGGCAGGTGGCTGCCGCCGCTGCGCATTTTGGAATGGATTGCATTCTGGTACTGAGGGGGAATCCACCGGAAGAACGCAGCGCCAACCTGCTGCTGGATGATTTGCTGGGGGCGCAGATCGTGTGGTCGGGGGATGCCAATTTGCAGGAAACGCTGAAATCCACTTTTGAGCAGGCACAGGAGAGTGGCAAACATCCCTATCTGATTCCTTATGGCGGGTCCAACGCAACCGGGGCTTTGGGATATGCCTTTGCCTTCGATGAATTGTGTGCACAGGGCTACCAGCCGGATTGGATTGTGGTGGCTTCGTCTTCGGGGGGCACGCAGGCGGGGTTGGCGCTGGCAGCCCGCAGAGCCGGATTTCACGGGCATGTGTTGGGAATCAGCATTGATCATTCGGTTGCGGATCTACAAAAGACAGTAGCTACCCTGGCAAGCGACGCTTCAGAGCGTTTGGGAACGCGGATTGAGTTCCTTCCGGCGGATATTGAAGTAAATGATGCGTTTACCGGCGGCGGATACGGTGTGATGGGCGCGTTGGAAGTGGAAGCCATCCGTTTGTTCGCGCGTACCGAAGGATTGCTGCTCGATCCGGTTTATACCGGCAGGGCTGCGGGGGGAATGTTGGCGTTGATCCGGGATGGATTCTTCCCGGTGGGGAGTGAGGTGCTTTTCTGGCATACTGGCGGAACACCGGGATTGTTTGCCGAACCATACGCGAAGATGCTGGCGGAGTAAGGGTGTATCCTCTGGTATAATCTGCGCATGACCTCAATCGTCGCTCTCGACCTTGAAACCACGGGGTTGGACCCCCAGAAAGACACCATCCTGGAAATCGGTGCAGTACGGTTTAACGGACACCGCATTGAAGATGAATTTTCCATGCTGGTCAATCCGCGCCGTCCGATTCCGGCGTTCATTTCCCAATTGACCCATATCACTGACGATATGGTGCGCAACGCACCGCGTCTGAATGATGTGCTGCCGGAACTGGATGCCTTTGTGGGGGATGCCCCGATTGTGGGGCACAATGTGCGTTTCGATTTGAGTTTTTTACAGCGCGAAGGGCTTTTCTACAACAACGATTCCCTGGATACTTACGAACTGGCAGCCGTACTGCTTCCGACCGCATCCCGCTACAACCTGGGCGCGCTGGCGCAATCCATGGGAATTATGCCGGGCGATGCGCACCGGGCATTGGCTGACGCCCGTATGACCCAGGCGCTGCTGCTCAGACTCTATGATAAAGCCATGGAACTGCCGCTGGAATTGGTGGCAGAATTAGTGCGTCTGGGTGAACCGTTGGATTGGGGCGCCAACTGGGTATTCCAGCACGTATTGCGGGCTCGCGCACAGCAGCCCATCAGCGCCCGGCGCGCCGCTGGAAGCGGACTCGAGGGTCCATTGTTCGAAGGGGGGGAGGATCTCCTCGCTGCGCCATTAAGCCCGAATGACACGCTGACGAAACTGAATGTGGACGAAGTGGCAGCGCTGCTGGAATATGGCGGACCCTTTGCACGTTATTTTCCGGGGTACGAACAGCGCAGCCAGCAGGTGGAAATGCTGCGCGGCGTCACTGAGGCTCTTTCGGAAGGATACCATCTGATGGTGGAAGCCGGTACCGGTACGGGCAAGTCTTTTGCCTACCTTACCCCGGCGGCTTTGTGGGCAGTGCAGAACAACACCCGCGTGGTGATCTCCACCAACACCATCAATCTTCAGGAACAGTTAATCAAAAAAGATATTCCCGATTTACGCGCTGCGCTGGGAATCGACCTGCGCGCGGTGGTATTGAAAGGGCGCGGGAATTATCTTTGCCCGCGTAAATTGAGTCTGCTGCGGCAGCGTGGACCGGAAAACGCGGATGAATTGCGCGTGCTGGCGAAGGTGCTGGTGTGGCTCGGTGAGGGTGGAACCGGCGATCGCGGCGAGATCAATTTGAATGGTCCGGCGGAACGGGATATCTGGGCGCGGCTTTCGGCGGAAGACGAAGGCTGCAAGATGGAAGTGTGCATCAAGCGCACAGGTGGAAACTGCCCGTTCTACCGTGTACGGCAGGCAGCGCAGGCGGCGCATTTGCTGGTCGTGAACCATGCTCTGCTGCTGGCAGACGTGGCGACCGGCAGCCTGGTGCTGCCTGAATATGATTTCCTGATCGTGGACGAAGCGCACCATCTGGAATCTGCCATCACGGGCGCTTTGAGTTTCAAAATCAGCCAAGGAGATTTTGACCGCATGCTGCGCGAATTGGGCGGTTCTTCTTCCGGGCTGCTGGGTCGATATTTGACTTTGATCCATGCCGTGGCGCCGCCTTCAGAGATTGCCGCACAGACGCAAATTGTCTCGCGGGCAACCGATCTGGCGTATCGACTGGATAATTTGACGCGTAACTTTTTCTACAGCGTGGATCAATTCCTGGCAGATCAGCGCGAAGGTAGACCGGTGGGTATCTATGCCCATCAGGAGCGGATCTTACCTGCCACGCGCAGCCAGCCTGCCTGGACAGAAGTGGAGATGGCTTGGGATGTGACCCAGGAGACCATCAAACTGCTGTTGAATCTCCTGGAAAATATCAATCAGACGATTGGCGATATGGCAGATCAGATCAGCGATGAACTGGAAGACCTGCAGGGTAATCTGGGTAATTTATATCGTCGGATGAACGAAGCGGAGACAAATCTCTCTGCATTGGTGTTGAAGCCGGAGAGCGATCGCATTTATTGGGCAGAGATCAACCCCAACGGCAACCGCCTTTCGTTGCAGGTGGCGCCGCTGATGGTGGGTCCAATGATGGAAAAGTACCTCTGGCATCAAAAATCCAGCATGATTTTGACTTCGGCGACGCTGACGACCAACGGCGAGTTTGATTACCTGCGCAGCCGTTTGAACGCTGATGAAGCCAATGAGCTTACCGTGGGTTCTCCGTTTGATTACGAGACCTCTGCGCTGGTGTATGTTGCCAATGACATCCCTGAGCCGTCAGACGTCAATGGACACCAGCGGGCGGTTGAATCGGGGATTATCCGAATGGCGAAAGCTACCGGCGGACGCATGTTGGTGCTTTTTACGTCTTATGCCCAGCTCAAGCGCACAGCGCAGGTCATTACCGGACCTCTGGCAGAAGCGGGGATCGAGGTTTACGAACAGGGAGATGGGGCTTCAGCCAATACACTGCTGGAAAACTTCCGCGAGGCGACTTCAGCGGTATTGTTGGGAACGCGCTCTTTCTGGGAAGGTGTGGATATCCCCGGGGAAGCGCTTTCTGCGCTGGTGATTGTCAAGCTGCCTTTTGACGTACCCTCTGATCCGATCATCGCGGCGCGGTCTGAGACCTTTGATGATCCATTCCACGAATACAGTTTACCCGAAGCCATTTTGCGTTTTCGGCAAGGGTTCGGACGATTGATCCGGACCCAGTCTGACCGCGGTGTGGTGGCGATTCTGGATCGGCGGGTGATCTCCAAACCGTACGGGAGGATGTTTCTGGAATCCCTGCCGGAATGCACGGTGCGAAGCGGATCGATTGCCGATCTTCCGCGCGCTGCGGCGCAGTGGCTAAACAAGTAAAGACATCTGGGCTTGTATCAGACGCGAAAATTGCATTTCACCACAGGTCACCCCCCTAACAAGTTTATTTTAAGTAATTTTAAAGTAATTTCTACCAAAACCCTTGACACATCCTGTTGGGAGTGAGAAAATAGCCGGAATTCAACGCCAAAGGTTCACACTTTGATCACCAACTCCTTTATTTACATCGTCCTTATTATTTTGTCCCTCGTTCTTGCGCTTCGAGGGACTGATCTAATGTTGGACGGTAAACGTGGGGCTGAAACCAAAGCCTGACCCCGAATAGAAAGAATAAATATAAACGAAACCGCCCAACGAAAGTTGGGCGGTTTTTTTACCAACAGGAGGTGAAAACAGTTCACTGACCCGCGCCGCGGCATTTAATGTTTTCCGAAAGCATGTGTCCAGCCTGAACATCAGGCAAATTATTGTCAAAAAGTTACTCTTTGCCAAAGGAGAAGAAGATGAGTTTTCGTAATCGTGTTTTGTTTGTGTGTGTAATCTTTGCGATGATCGTTGCAGCCTGCACGCCGACGACTGCTGCCACACCCGCCGCGGCGACAGATGCCGCGGCGACTGAATCAGCCGCCACAGAAGCAGCGGCTGCCCCTGCAGCAAGCAGCGATGGCGCCCCAGAGGTTTGTGCAAAAGACGCTGCCGGCTGCGCCAAAATTGAACCGGGGCAGACGATCAAAATCGGGATGAGCGGACCCATGACGGGGGACAATGCCCAATATGGCGTGGACATTTCACAGGGTGAAAAAATCGCGGTGGAAGATGCCGGTGACTTTGAAGGTTTCAAGTTTGAACTGGTTGTAGAAGATTCACAGGGTTCGGCTGAAGTTGGCGCCACGATCGCCAATAAGTTTGTCACGGATCCAACCATTGTCGCGATCGCCGGGAACGTATTCTCTGGCGAAACCGAAGCCGCCATTCCGATTTATGAAAAAGCCAGCATCCCCATGATGTCACCTTCGGCAACCAACCCGCCCCTGACCACCCTGGGCTCCAAAGTGTTCAACCGCATCGTCTTCACTGACGGTGCACAAGGTCAGGCGGCTGCAACCTACATGAAGGATAAATTGGGATTTACCCAGATCGCAATCCTCCACGATGGTTCACCTTATGGCAAGGGATTGGCTGACACGGTCAAAGAAAGCTTTACCGCAGCAGGTGGAGAAGTTGTCGAGTACCAGGCAATTACACCTGGCGAAGTCGATTACACGGCGACCCTCTCCGCAGTGGCTGCCAAGAAACCCCAGGCATTGTATTTCGGCGGTTACGTCGCAGAAGCCATTGTTCTGGTCAACCAGATGAAACAAACCGGTATGCAGGATGTTGTTTTCTTTGGCACAGACGGCTCTTTCGGTCAGGATATGCTGGATAAGACCGGCGCCAACGGCGAAGGACAATATGCTGCTTCCATGATCCCGCCGTCTTCCCCGGCAAAGGACCAATTCGACGCTGAATATGAGAAGGAATTTGGGCAAAAAGCCGGTTCACTTACACCCTTCAGTTGGACTGCCTATGATTCAGCGGCAGTGCTGATCAGCGTGATCAAGAGCGTTGCGGTCAAGGGCGGTGATGGCGCGCTGTACATTCCCCGCGCGACCCTTGTCGATGCTGTGCGCAATATCAAGGGTTACCAGGGCATTACCGGTGAAATCACCTGTGCAGAAAATGGCGAATGCAACACTGCCGGTCCAACCTTCTATGTGGATAAAGGTGGTGAATGGGTTGTCGCTGAATAATCAATCCTGATCACCCTTCTCTTTTTTCCCTTTCGGTGGGGGGAATCACCTTTGCCGAAAGGGGAATGAGATACCCGGAGGCGGGAAGCGCTTCCTGCCTCCGGGGCAGCTTTTACAGGTGGATTTGCCCATTATCGTTTCAGAACCACATAGCGAAGAGGTAGACCCCGAAACGCTGAACTGGAGCTTTCAAATGTCGGATCAAAACAATTCTCTCCCCTTATCCAAATTGGGCGCAATGCTCGATCGGACGCAAAAAGGAACGAACACGCGAGCGTTCCATGGATTAAACCGGCAAAACGCCTTAATGACTCTTGCCGGAGCAGCCATTCTAATTCTGCTCCTCTTCCGCATCCAGAATGTTATCGCTGAAGCTGGTTACAGCGCCGACACCTGGGTGCGGTTTGTTTTTTCGGGCTTAATCATCGGCGGCATGTATGCGCTGGTGGCGATTGGCTATACTCTGGTTTACGGTATTCTGTCGATGATTAACTTCGCCCATGGCGATGTAATGATGTTGGGATCGTTCGGCGGATATTTTGTGCTGGTTGCCTGCCAGAACATTTCGGTGGGAATGGGCACTTTATTGAATACATATCCGATTCTATCGTTACTGGCAGCGTTTCTCGTCGGTATGGGAATTTCTGCCTTGATGGGTTTCCTCCTGGAAAAAATAGCGTATCGACCGTTACGAAACGCCTCCCGTCTGGCGCCGTTGATCAGCGCCATTGGGGCATCCACGTTTATTGAAGTGGCAACGCAATTAATGTTTGGCGTGCAGCGTCGAGAATATCCCAACCCCGATCTATTGACACGCGGAGCCGGTTGGACGGTGATGGTTGGCGGCAACCCGGTTGTATTGACCTACACGGGCGTTTTTTCTCTGGCTTTGTCATTCATTTTGATGGTAGCCCTTTATTTGTTTGTGCAACATACCCGCCTGGGCAAGGCAATGCGAGCCGTCTCTCAGGATCGCAACACCGCCGCATTGATGGGTATCGATGTCAATAAGACCATCAGCCAGGCTTTTATTTTAAGCGGCGTACTGGCAGGTGCAGCAGGGGTGATGTGGGGCGTTCACAATGGACTGATCAATTATTACCTGGGTTTCCTTCCAGGGAGTAAGGCATTCACAGCCGCCGTGTTGGGTGGAATTGGGAATATTCCTGGCGCCATGCTGGGCGGGATGTTCCTGGGGATGATCGAATCAGTTGGTCCCGCCGCGTTGGGGATCGATTTCCAGCTAAAAGATGTGCTGGCGTTCTCGATCCTGATTCTGGTGCTCATCTTCCGTCCCTCGGGTCTTCTCGGTGAAGCGCTATCAAAGGAGAAGGTGTAATGAAATCGGCACTGCGTCTTGGATTTCGTATAGGTGCGGTGAATGCCGTTATCGTGATCTTCTTGCAGGTGATTGCATTCTTATTTACCCTGGCGGTCATGATTGAAAAAGGTTTCACCGGAGGCAAAGAGATTAGTTCCCCGGCGATTTGGAGCTCTGCGCTCGTTTTGGGGATCATCAGCATCTGGGCGGGGTGGAGCACGTTATCGAAACGCAACGCGGAGCAGCCTCTGAGTTGGGTCATCACGACCGGATTGGCGGAGGGTGTCTGCGCCGGGTTGATCACAGCCGTTTATGCTTATGCCATTGGCATTCCCTATGCCAATGGGGGAGATTTGCGTACTTACCTGAGCATGCTTTCCACTGAGGTGGTAAATTCCTTCCTTTTAGGCTTTTCACCGATCGGTGGCGCGGCGGCTGTGTTGGGTCTGCAAACGGTCGGCGGGCTGGCGGGCGCGCTTCTGCATTGGGTCAGCCGTCAAAACCAATCACGGATCAAATCCGCATCTCAAAAAATGTACCTGCACATGATCCATCATCCATCCATTGAAGGTTTGCGAAAAGCCCCGGCGATGCGTTGGGTGGTGGTGTTGGTAATCCTGGCGAGCGCCATTCTCTTACCGCGTGTCTGGGGGGCGTACTGGCATATCACCATCGGCACGGTGTGCATCTACATTCTGCTTGGGTTGGGCATGTATATCATCGTCGGACTGTCTGGACAGTTGGTGTTGGGGTATGTGGCGTATTTTGCTTTTGGCGCTTACACGTTTGCGCTGCTTACTGCCCCTGAACCTCATGGCATTCAGCTCAATTTCTGGGTGGCGCTGGCGGCAGCGGTGGTGGTTTCTACACTCGTGGGCATCCTGATCGGATTACCCATCATGCGTTTGCGCGGAGATTATCTGGCGATCGTGACACTGGGTCTGGGGGAAATCGTTCGCATTCTGTTGAAATCCGATTTATTAACACCCTTCACTTCCGGTCCAAGCGGATTACGCAACATCGCCGGTCCCACGTTGTTTGGGAAGCCGTTCAACAGCGATGTGGACTTCACTTATTTACTCCTGGCAGCCGTATTTGTGGGTTTGTTTGTCGCCAATCGTTTGCAAAACTCTCGTGTTGGGCGCGCATGGCTGTCCATCCGCG
>JBDKTF010000592.1:0-2547 GCA_039680295.1 Anaerolineaceae bacterium | reverse complement strand
CGACCCATAAGAGGTGTGACGACAGCCGCTGAAGCTCGGTCAGCAGAACGCGCAGCGCCTGCGCTCGGGGGGGCACGTCCAGTTCGCACAACTTCTCCACCGCCAGACAGTACACCAGATTGTTGCCCACCGAATGCAGGTAATCCATGCGGTCGGTCAGCGGGATGGCTTTCAGGTAGGTCTTGGCTTCCATGTTCTTTTCGATGCCCGTGTGCAGAAAGCCGATATCCGGCACACAGTTGACCACAATTTCGCCGTCCAGCTCCAGCAGCAGGCGCAGCACTCCGTGCGTGCTGGGATGCTGCGGTCCCATGTTGAGCAGCATGGTATCGCCTGAAAGGGCGCGGTCGGAGACCAGGTGTTTCAATTCATCGAGGGTCACTTCTTGAACGGTTGCCATGGCTCGTTCCTTCCCGGTTATTCTTTGGGACCCGGCTTGCGCAGTTGAATCTCGTCATAGTTGAAGGTGAACTGCACTTCTTCGTAACCCAGGGGATAATCCTTGCGCTGCGGGTGACCGTTCCAATCGTACGGCATCAGGATGCGGCGCAAATCAGAATGTCCCTCAAAGCGAATGCCGAACATGTCCCAGATTTCGCGTTCGAGCCAGTTCGCCGCGGGATAAATGGTTTCGGCGGTGGGCAGACTGGGGGCGTTGCCGTCCAGCGGCACACGCAGACCAATCAGGCTGTTGGCGCCCAGGGATCTGAGCTGGTAAACGACATGAAAGCGCGGCGTTTCTTGAGGCCAGTAATCCACCACGGTTTCGTTGGCAAGCATGTTGAAGCCGAATTCATCGCGCAGAGCTTGAAGCACTTCAAGAATGTGTTCGGGGGGAACCATGAGGGTGGTCTCGCCGCGAAATTCATGAACATCCAGGTTCAGACGCTGCCGCAGTGTGTTTACGGCTGGTTCGAGATTCGGGTCCATGTGCGCCTCCCTCATTTCCAATCGGTCAGTTTTTCGCCGCGTATTTTTTCGTGCAAGGTGATGATGCCGTGATACAACCCCTCAGGGCGCGGCGGACATCCCGAAACATACACATCCACCGGCACCACTTCATCCACGCCCTGCATCACGGCATAATTGTTGTAGACGCCGCCGCATGAAGCGCAGTCTCCCATGGCGATGACCCATTTGGGATCGGGCATCTGATCATACAGATTGCGCAGCACCGGCGCCATTTTCCGGCTCACCCGCCCCGCCACGATCATCAAATCCGATTGGCGCGGGCTGGGGCGCATCAGTTCCATGCCAAAACGGCTCATGTCGTAATTGGAGGCTTGCGCCGCCATCATCTCAATGGCGCAGCACGCCAGACCAAACAGCATGGGCCACATCGAGTTGGTGCGCGACCAGTTCACCGCCTGTTCCAACGTGGTGGTGACCACGCCCAGATTCCCGGCTTTTTGTTCTACTCCCATTCCAATGCTCCTTTCTTCCAGGCATAGATATACCCTACCAGTAAGATGGCAATGAAGATGAGCATTTCCACCAGACCAAACAAGCCCAACTTGCGGAATACCACCGCCCAGGGCAGAAAAAAGACAACTTCAACGTCAAAGAGGATAAAAAGGACGGCGATGAGGTAAAAACGCACAGACACACGCCGTGTTCCGGGACCGTAGGGGGTCATGCCGGATTCGTAGGGTTGCGATTTGCGTTGGGTGGGACGACGGGGTCCAAACAGGTACCCCAATCCAACGGCGATAAAAGCGACGATCAGCGAAACAAGGATCAGAACAGCGATCGGAAGATATTCGGTGAGCATATTCAATCCTTACATAACTTATCGTATTTACTTTATTTGTTAGTATATCATAAGAGCGCAAAATGGCATAAACATTTACAAATAATACAAAAATTCACCAGAAAGACGATCCGGAATACATCCAATTGGACAGCCTGTCAGGTTGTCTTAATAGAATTCATTGCGATGAAGATCGGCTGAGAAGCGTGAAGCGCCACTAAAAAAGCCGTCATTCCGCCAAAAAGATCACGGGTAAGCCGGGATAGTTGGATCGGGTGGCGGCGGATAGGGAATATCCGTGGGTGTCAGCGTCGGCTGCGGTGTGTGTGTGGGCACCTTCGTGGGAACCGCCGTGCGGGTGGGCGTCCTTGTCCATGTGGGGGTGCGAGTGGGAGCTGATGTGACAGAGGGCGTTCCGGGTTTGGGCGTCGGCGTCATGGTCTGCGTCGGATGCCAGAACAAAGGCGTGTTGGTATAGGTCAAAGAACCGTCTGGTGTAAGCGTCACGGTCGTCGTCCAGGATGCCGTGAGGCTGACCGTGAGGGTGGTTGAAGGCGTTCGCAGCGCCAGGGTCGGGAAAATACCCTGCGTCGGGTAGGGTGTCACCGTCGGCACCGGCGTGAGAAGATTGCCCACCACGGTCGCATACCGTTCTGAAGGCTCGGGCGTGGGCTGGTCGCGCAGAGCATCCTCGATCAGATTGAAGGACACCGCAGGAATACGCATGGTGAATGGATCCACGCTGTAATCGGCTTTGAGGTTCGAATGCAGCGAAACCGGCAGCGTGATGTTCCCAA
>JBDKTF010000059.1:0-7521 GCA_039680295.1 Anaerolineaceae bacterium | reverse complement strand
CTCGCCCCGACGGCTCACATCCATGGATTAAAAGAGTTGGGTTTCGGGCTTCGCCCTCAACCCAACCAACGGTTTCTCCTTTTACAAATTGCGTCTTCATCTTCGCGTCCATTCGCGTTGATCTTTTCCCCTTCGCGTTCATTCGCAGTTACGGTTCTTATCCGGATTTATCCTTTTTTCATCCGTCCCATCCGTATTATCCGTGGATCGGTTTTTCCGTTATAACTTCGCGTTCATTCGCGTCTTCTTCTTCGCGTTCATTCGAGGTTCAGCTTTTCTCCGCCCCCATCCAACGGCAAGGGCGAGGCAAAAGCAAGCTTCACCGCAATACGCTCCTCTATTTGCCTCGCCCCGACGGCTCACATCCATGGATTAAAAGAGTTGGGTTTCGGGCTTCGCCCTCAACCCAACCTACGGTTTCTTCTTTTATAAATTCGTGTCCATTCGCGGTTACGGTTCGAACTGGCGCTGATAGAGCGCGGCATAGAATCCCCCGCGTGCCAGCAATTCCACGTGACTGCCCTGCTCCACAATGCGCCCCTCCTGCACCACGCAAATAAGGTCCGCATTCTGAACGGTGCTCAAGCGGTGAGCGATCACCACCGAAGTGCGGCTGCGCAGCAGCCTTTTCAGCGCGTCTTGAATCAGGCTTTCCGTCATACTGTCCACGTTCGAGGTCGCCTCGTCCATGATCAAAATGCGCGGATCGGTCAGAATCGCCCGGGCAATGCACACCAACTGACGCTGCCCCACCGAAAGGTTCGACGCGCCCTCCTGAATGATCGTGTTATAGCCGTCCGCCTTGGCGCTGATGAACTCGTGCGCATTCGCCAGCTTCGCGGCGCGCACCACCTCTTCATCGGTGGCTTCCGGGCAGCCGAACCGGATATTCTCCATCAGGGTGCCGGAAAAGAGGAAGGAATCCTGCGGCACCAACCCGATCTGGCGGTGCAGCGCCTGCTGCGTCACCGTGCGAACGTCGATGCCGTCGATGCACACCGCGCCGTCGGTCACGTCGTAAAAACGGGCGATCAGGTTGCTGATGGACGTCTTTCCCGCGCCGGTCGGTCCCACGAGTGCCACCGTCTGACCGGGCTGAATCTCCAGGCAGATGTCGTGCAGCACTTCGGGCAGATCCGGGCGGTAGCGGAAGGAGACGTGCTCGAACTGCACCCGCCCCGTAATTTCCGGCAGACTGACCGGCTCCGACGGGTCGAGCACATCGGGAACGCTGTCGAGCAAATTGACCACCTGTTCGCCGCCCGCCATGGCAGATTGAAGCGTGGTGAACATGCGGCTCAACTCCTGCACCGGCTGAAAAAAGCGGGTGACGTAGGATAGGAACGCCACCAGCACGCCCAGCGTCACCGTTCCCGCGCCCACCGCGCGCCCGCCAAACCAGAGCACAATCGCCGTTGCCAGAATCCCCAAGAATTCAATCGCCGGCAGGAAGATGAAGGAGAGGTTCATGGCGCTGATATTGGCTTTGCGGTTGATCTCGTTGACCGCATTGAAGCGCTCCTGGGTCGTATCCTCCTGACCAAACGCCTGGATGACCCGCACCCCGGAGATATCCTCCGCCAGGTCACCCACCACCCGGGCGACACTGTTGCGCGTTTCGCGGTATGCCACCCGCGCCCGCCGTGAGAACCAGATCGTCAACCCCACCATCAGCGGCAGCACGGTAAAGGTCAGCAGCGCCAGGCGCAAATTCATGCTCATCATGACCACGATGATTCCCAACAGAACGAGCAGATCGCCCAACAGGGTGATGATGCCCTGCGAGAGCAGATCGTTGATGGTCGCCACATCGTTCATCACGCGAGAGACGGTCACGCCAACGATATGCGTGTCGTGGTAGCTCATCGATAATTTCTGCAGGTGGCGGAACAGATCGCCGCGAATCTGGGCGAGCATGCGCTGCCCTACCAATGAAAGCACGGTTTGTTCCGCGCGGGTAGCCAGATACAGCACGATATAGGTCGCAGCGGTAATCAACGAGATGCGAATCAATCCCGCCTGATCATTCTGCGAGATGTAGGTATCCACCGTGATCTTCAACAGGTAGGGAGACAAAAGGGTCATGGCAGAGACGATCAGCATCGCCACGAAACCCACGCTCATCATCTTCATGTGCGGGCGCAGATAGACCAGCATGCGCTTCATCACGCGGGGGTTATAGATCTGCCCGCGCTCATCGCTGCCCGCTGCGAAGCTTTCCATGGCTCCCCGCGGACCCATTCCCGCGCCAGATACGCCAATTCCAAAGCCCATGATTACTCCCTGACCTGCCTGCCTGATTTATCCGCTTTGAGCTGCTGGTGATAGATGCTCGCGTACAGCGGGGAAGACTCCAGCAAATCCTCGTGTTTGCCGCGCGCCACAATGCGACCCTTCTCCATCACCAGAATCAGGTCCGCCGAATGAATGGTGCTCAAACGGTGCGCGATCACGAACGTCGTGCGTCCGTGCATCACCCGTTCCAACGCCAGTTGAATCAGATGCTCCGTCTCGCTGTCCACGCTGGATGTCGCGTCATCCAGGATCAAAATGCGCGGATCCAGCAGCAGGGCGCGCGCAATCGCCAGACGCTGCTTCTGCCCGCCGGAAAGCGTCGATCCGCGCTCACCCACTCTGGTGTCGTATCCGTCCGGCATCTGCATGATGAACTCGTGCGCCTGGGCAGCTTTCGCGGCTGCCTCGACATCGTCCCGGCTCGCCTCGGGCTTGCCAAAGGTAATGTTCTCCCGGATCGTTCCGGCGAAGAGCGTGGTTTCTTGCAGCACCATGCCGATCTGATTGCGCAGCGAGTTTAAACTCACGCCCCGAATATCGATCCCGTCAATGGTGATGCGCCCGGCAGTGGGGTCGTAAAACCGCGGGATCAGATTGACCACGGTGGTTTTGCCCGAACCGGTCAACCCCAACAGCGCGATGACCTGATGGGGTTGAGCGACAAAGTTGATCTCCTTTAAAACGCCCGCATCCCTGCCGTAAGTAAAGGAAACATTTTCAAAGCGCACCTCACCCTGTGTCATAACCAGGTCGGGCGCATCGGGCTGTTCACGCACCGCGGGCACAGTATCCAGAATTTCGAAGATGCGTTCCGCAGCCACCGCCGCCTGGGTGATGGCGGGCAGCACGTTGCCCAAAAAGCGGATCGGGGAAACCAGTTGTGCCACATAAGAGGTGAAAGCCACCAGTTCACCCAGCGAAAGTGCGCGGTTGATCACCAGCATCCCACCGTACAACAGAATCACCACGCTGCTGATATTGGCAATCAGGTTGAGCAGGGGCATATTGTTGGCTTGCATTTTCGCCGAAAGCGCCGAGAGATCGTACCATTTTTGATTCTCAGCGGTGAAACGTTCGATTTCGGCGTCTTCCTGGGCAAAGATCTTGATCACCCGGATGCCGCGCAGGTTCTGCTCCACGCGGGTGGTCAACACCGATAACTGCTGTTGAATCGCCAGGGAAAGGGGGCGAAAGATGCGCCCGAACCGGATGGAGCGGGATACCAACAACGGCATGGACAGGACCGTCAGCAGCCCGAGCTTCGGGTTCATCCAGATCATCACCACCGCGGTGATCAGTATCAGGAAGCCGCTCTCGATGACGCGAAAAATGGCGCGTCCGGTCAGAAAACGGATACGCTCCACATCCTGAATGGCACGTGAAAGCAGATCGCCCGCTTCCGCCTTGTCGTGAAATGAAAAAGACAGTTCGGTGATTTTGCGCTGCAATGCGTTGCGCAAATCGTAAGCCACGTTTTGCGACGCCACCTCGGTCCACAATCCCTCGTAATAGGTGAGCACGCCTTTGATGATCACCAGTCCCATCAAAGCCCCCACCGCCAGCGCGAGGCGCGCAGTGTCGCCCGTGCCAATGCCCTGATCGATCGTCCAACGGATGAGCTGCGGGTTCACCATGCTGATCAGGTCGATCAGAACCATGAAAACGTACACGCCCGTCACGATCTTCCAATGCGGGCGCAGATAGCCAAAGCAGCGCATCAGAATCGACGCCTGCGAGGATTTTGGGGATGGATTTTCGAGAGTGGGTTTCATCGCATTTCCCACGGAAGGGATTCGGTATTGAAAGCGGACGACGTCATTATACCCCGGCGGATTTCAGGCGATAAGTTTATCGCGAAAAACCCGGCTGCCCGATCGATTCAGGTGATGTCAAACATCGCTCTTGACAGGAAATTTCGAACACGGTTTAATTCTCTCAGCACGACATCTTATCGATACAACAGGTCCCCCTTGAAAAAATACCTCTCCCTTAAATATATCCTTCCCGCGCTTGTTCTGCTGCTGATTATTGTGTTTGCCGTCATCAAACTCTCCACCCCCGCCAATCCAGTCCTGGGGAACTGGAATACCGGCGAGCCCACGAACCTGGTCTTCGAATTCAAAAATGACACCTCGGTGATGCTGCATGCCAACCAGCGCACCTATCCCGCATGGCATTACAAAGTGCTCACAGACGACACGCTGCAGTTGGTGGACGGCATGGGCAGACCCAGAGAATACCGCTACGTGCTCAGCGGCGACACACTGGACCTGTACGAATCCGCTGCTGACACCACCCCCGCCTATCACATGACCCGCGTGAAATAAGGGGTCGAACCGCGCACCCAATAGAAACACAAGGTGATGCGCGGTTTGCTTATAGAATCGTTCTGCAAATTTAAGAACACCCCCTTCGCTGTGAACGGCGAAGGGGGTGTTTTGTTGGGATGAGATCGATGCGCCTCAGCCTGCTTTGGCTTGCAGGCGCGTTTTGAGACTTTCCGGCAGGATCGGAATGTTGTCAAACCAGATGCCGGTAGCGGCATGCACCGCGGAAACGATCGCGGGCGCCGCCACCTGCGCGGTGACTTCACCGATGCCGCGCACACCGTACGCGCCCACCGGGTCGGGATTCTCAATCAGTTCGGTGTCCACGTCCACGGGCACATCCAGCGAGGTGGGCAGCAGATAGGTGCTGAAGCGGTCAGAGAGTATATTCCCGTCTTTCTTGACCAGGTTTTCGAGCAGCGCCCAGCCCAGAGCCTGCGCTCCGCCACCGTAGATCTGACCCTCGACCTGCTGCGGATTCACCGCCCGACCGGGGTCGAGCACCGAAATTAGTTTGACCAGTTCGGTTTTTCCGGTCTGCGTGTCAACCTCCACCTCCACGGCTTGCGCCATGTAGGCAAACTGGACCACGCACTCGCAGGCACCAGTTTCAGGATCGGGATTCGTGGTACGCGGGGCGCGATACTGCACCGTCACTTCCACCGGGCGTTCTTCATTCTTCCAATGGATCAGCGCCTCGTCGCACGCCTGTTTCACCGCGTTGCCCGCCATCAACGTCAGCCGGGATGCCGAAGCAGCCCCGGCGTCCGGTGTGACGCCCGTATCCGAGGTGGTCATTTCCACACGCTCCAACGGAATCCCCAGGGTTTCGGCGGCAATCTGAGCCAGCAGAGACTCAGAGCCCTGACCCACGTCTGCCGAACCGATGAAAACTCGCGCCTTTTCGATGGATTTTCCGCCTTCCAGCGAGATGCGTGCCCCCGCACCCTCGGGGAACCCCAGACCAAAACCGGAGTTCTTCATCGCCAGCGCCAACCCGACTGTCCGCCAGGTGTGAGGACCCGTCTGCACGGGCGCGGGCGCCTGCCAGACGCCGTCCTTTTCTGTGTATCCGGCTTTGCGCGCCGCCTTCACCAGCAAAACAGGCAAATCGAGCGTGCCAGGAACCACCGATTGCGTCGGCAGAATGGAACCCTGGTGCATACAGTTCTTCAACCGCAGCGTGATCGGGTCGATCTTCAGCGCTTCCGCCATATGTTCGATGTGCAGCTCGGCGGCAAAGGTTGCCTGCCCCGAGCCAAATCCGCGGAACGCGCAGGTCGGGGAGTTGTTGGTATAAACCGCCACGCCGTCGATGCTGACGTTGGGGATTTCGTAAACGCTGAGCGAATTGAAGCGGTAGTTATTCAACACCTGATCGCTGGTGTAAAGATACGCGCCGCAATCCGAAATGATCTCCACTTTGGCGGCGACCAGTGTTCCATCGCGCATGGCGCCCCATTTGTGGCGGATGACCATGGGATGGCGTTTGCCGTGTCCGCGGATTGAATCCGTGCGGGTCCAGCAGCCTTTAACCGGGCGTTGGAGTTTCATCGCCGCCAGGCCCAGAATTGCCTGAATGGAAATATCTTCCCGACCACCGAAAGCCCCACCGATTGCTCCAAAAATAACGCGCACCCGCTCTTCTGGTAGGTTCAATGCGCGGGCGATCTGGCGCCGGTCTTCATACGCCCATTGTCCCGCTGCACGCACCGTAACACGACCTTCTTCATCAATATAGCCCACACCCGCTTCCGGCTCCAGATACGCATGATCCTGCGCAGGCGTGCGGTATTCACGTTCCACCACCACATCCGCTGCCGCCAGCGCCGCATCCGCGTCGCCGCGCCGCAGACGGATGGTATGAGCTTTATTGTTGGGACGATCAGGAAAAAGCTGCGGTGCGCCGTCTTTCAAACCTTCAACCGGGTCTGAAACGATCGGCAGATCTTCATACACCACTTTCACGTAACGGGCGGCGTTTTCAGCCTGTTCGGCGGTTTCCGCCACCACCGCGCAAATGCGGTCCCCCACGTAGCGAACCTCCGTATCGCAAAACACGGGCTGATCCGCCAGCGACATGCCGATACCATTGAAAGGCACATCTTTTGCGGTCAACACCGTCACCACGCCGTCCTGCCGCAGCGCTTCGGATACATCCAGCGAGAGGATGCGCGCGTGCACCCGGGCAGACAGGACGATTTTCATGTGCAGCATACCCGGCAGATTGAAATCATCTGAGTAACGGGCTTTACCGGTGACCTTCTCCCATGCGTCAGTGCGCGCCACGGGTTGAGTGATTGTCTTGAACTCAGGCATGGCTGCGCTCCTCCGCGGCTCGTTTTACCGCATCGAAGATCTGCACGTAACCGGTGCAGCGGCACAGATTCCCCGCAAACGCCGTGCGAATCTGGTCTTCGCTGGGCAAAGGGTTGTGATCCAGCAGGTCCACGGTCGTCATCACCATGCCCGGTGTGCAGAAACCGCACTGCACCGCCCCGGCATCGATGAACGCCTGCTGCACCGGGTGAAGGCGACCGTCTTCTGCCAGTCCTTCGATGGTCAGGATGTTTGCGCCCTGCGCCTGCCCAATCAGCACCAGGCAGGAATTGACCAGTTCGCCGTTCATGAAGATGCTGCATGCACCGCATTCGCCCTCTGCACAGCCGTTTTTCACGCCGGTCAGAGCCAGGTCTTCGCGCAGAACCTCCAGCAGCGTGCGGTTCGGAACAGTGACCACCTGAACCGCTTTCTGATTGACTGTCCTTTGACTCGTGATCTTTTCCATACGGTCTCCCGGTTTCACGCCTCGCGCAGCGCGCCGAGCGCACGCTGCACCAGCACGCCGACCGCTTCGCGCCGGTACTCGGCGGTGCTGCGGATATCGCTGATCGGCGAG
>JBDKTF010000240.1:0-2027 GCA_039680295.1 Anaerolineaceae bacterium | reverse complement strand
TCGATCCGGCTGGACACGGATAGAACGGTATATTGATCCCGCAGGATGGCTTCCACAATGCGCACCAACCCCGAAGCAATGGCGTAAAACGTGGCGCCTTTGCGTTCGATGATGTGGTAAGCGGCATCGCGGGTTTGCTGAAAAATTTCATCCAGTGATTCCTGCGTGCAGCCGATTCGGTTGACGTCGCAGTAGGAGGGCAGGCGCATTCCGGCGATGTTGGCAAGCGACCAGACCGGCACTTCGCTGTCGCCGTGCTCGCCGATGATGAAAGCGTGAACGCTGCGCGAATCGACGCCGAAATATTCACTGAGCAAAAAGCGGAAACGCGCCGTATCCAGAATGGTGCCAGACCCGATGACGCGCTGGGGAGGCAGACCGGAAATCTTCATCGTGGCGTAGGTCAGCACGTCCACGGGATTGGTTGCCACCAGGATCATCCCGCTGGGGTTGTTCTGAACGATGGCTGGCACAATGGAGCGGAAAATGGCGATGTTGCGCGAGACCAGATCGAGCCGCGTTTCTCCGGGTTTTTGCGCGGAACCGGCGGTGATGACCGTGACCGCAGCGCCAGCGCAATCGGCATAGGTGCCCGCCCAGACGCGGGTCGGCTGCGTGAGGGGAACCGCATGGGTCAGGTCCATGGCTTCGCCCTCGGCTTTCGCCTGGTTGGCATCGATGAGCACAATCTCTGTTGCCAGTCCACTGATCAAAAGGGCATAGGCGAAGGTGGCGCCCACATTGCCCGTGCCAATAATTGCCACTCGAACCGGATGGGGATGTAGATCATCCATATCTCTAGCCTTCCTTTCGATGAACAGGTCAAAAATCGTTTACGGATGTGCGCCAAAGGAGCGGCGGCGGGGTATATTCCCAGAAATTTCATACCAATCTGCACGACAGTTAATAATCAAGACTTGGGGTCATCATCCCTGGGTTGGTCTTCTTCATCCTTTCCCTTCAGGGTATCGCGGAGAACGCGAAAGCTTTTTCCCAGTTCACCGGCGATTTTCGAAATTCGTCCGACGCCGAAAAGGAGGATGACCACAGCCAATATCAACAGAATTTCTGGCGTACTCAGATGCATCGTACCCTCATTTCATTCCATTAACCCGGTTATGACGATGCGAAACTTTGACAAGCGTGTATAATTTTTACAAGCTTATTATACATAACTTGTCTTCAGATTTCACGAACAGGAATCGCCGGAACAGAGAACTCCATTCCTTGACGTGCCGTAAGGGGAAAAGTATAATCTCTTGCTTTGTTGCACGATATATCCAAGCAGATGTTACAATAGAAAAGTCTGATATTAGACTACGAGAAAATTAAATGAAAGAACATGACTCGCCTAATGGCACGACCGTCTTTCGACGCGATTCGGAATATGTTCCCCCCAAATCCTGGCGCACCTGGTTAATTGGCAGACCTCTGCAGACCGCTGACGCCCCGCACCAGACGATCGGCATTCTGGTTGGGCTGGCGGTTTTTTCTTCGGATGCCATGTCGTCGGTGGCGTACGGTCCGCAGGAGATTTTAACCATTCTGGCTGCGGCAGGGACAGGGGCATTCAGTTATTCCATCCCGATCATTTTCGCCATCGTTGGACTGCTGACGATCTTAACCATCTCTTATGAGCAAACTGTGCATGCCTACCCGGATGGCGGCGGCGCATACATTGTTTCGCGCGATAATCTGGGCGAACTACCGGCGCAGACCGCTGGCGCGGCGCTGCTGACGGATTATATCCTGACGGTGGCAGTCTCCATTTCTTCCGGTGTGGCGCAGCTCACATCCGCGTATCCAGCCCTGTATGATTATCGGGTCGAGATCGCAGTAGCAATGGTCATTTTCATCATGGTCATCAATATGCGCGGTGTGAAGGAATCGGGGGTTGCTTTTGCCGTCCCGACCTATTACTTCATCGTAATGATGATCATTTGCCTGGGAGTTGGTTTTGCCCGTTACCTGACCGGTGATTTGGGCACGGTCGTAGATCCGCCAGCCATGGAAGTACTGCAACAGAC
>JBDKTF010000435.1:0-3193 GCA_039680295.1 Anaerolineaceae bacterium | reverse complement strand
CCAGGTGACGCTGCTGCCGACTGTCAGGTAGGGTCCGGGCGCGGTTGTGATGTGAGTGTCGTTGGTCTTCTTCACCAGCGTCAGTGCCGGGGCGCTGCCAAAATAATTGCTGGGGTCGTTGTCGGTGACGGTTCCCAGACTGTCCGGAGCCGTCCCTGTGACCACCGCGATATTGGTGTACTGCCCGGCTTGCGCGGTGCCTTCCAGATGACAGGTGGTGCTGTCGGTGGCGCCCGCCGCCAGAGTTGGGATGGTGCAGATGAGAATATCGTCCGAGCTGTTGCCGGGCGTGCCGTTGTCATCCACCACCTGCACGTTGGTCAGATCCACGTTGCCAGAGTTGGTGACCTCATAGGTCCAGTTAACGTTGCTGCCTTCCAGAAGATAAATCCCCGGTGTCGAATTGGCATCCGAGCCGTTGGTCTTTTTGACCAGTTCGCTCTTTGGATCCGCCCCGAAGTAATGACTCACGTCCGCATCGCTGACAGTGGTGTTGTACGGTGTATCTGCCGTCACAATCCCCAGGTTGCTGTATTGACCTTTGACGGCGGTCCCGGTTGCGCTGCACGTCATGCTTTCAGCCGGCGCCAGGTTGGTCTTGGGGCAGGTAACGCTGACGCCCTTGTCGTCAGTCACCTTGACGTTGGTGACCGCCACCTCGCCGGTATTGGTCACGTTGTAACGCCAGGTAATGGCATTTCCCACCGGCACGTATGGACCCGGCGCGACATGGGCATCTTCGTTGTTGGTGGTTTTGAGAATGGTAACCGTTGGCACGGGACCCGTCGCGATGACCGATAAAAACGCATCCTGTGTTCCGTTCAGGGTTCGGTACAGACCATCGCTCGTGGTGGGGTAATCGGCAGATTGGGTATAACCGGTCAGATAGGCGAAGAGCGAGGCGTCCACGCCGACGGAGTTGGATTCGTCATGCCCGATTCCCCCGATGAAACTGGAATACGCGCGGTGTCCCGGATTGGTGCTCGTCAACAGATACCGGGTGACAAAACCATCCCCGTTTCCGGCATAGATGGTTTGATAGGCGCTGCTGGTCACCGGGAAGTCGGTGGATTGGGTCATTCCAGTGACAATCACACCGCCCAGCGCATCCGTCACCACAGCTTTGCCTTCATCTTCCCCGCTGCCGCCCAGCGGCGTGGCGTAAACCAGTGTGTTCGCCTGACTCACCTTCAAGAGATAGGCGTCTTGCACCCCGTTGAACACGCCTTCGGTAAACGGAAAATCAGATGATCTCGTCAGCCCGGTGATATAAACATCTCCCCCGCTGCTCACTGTGATATCTTCGCCGTCATCCTCGCCCAAGCCGCCATAGGTATGCGCCATCGTCATGGTTCCACTCGTGGAAAGATTCATCACAAATGCGTCGTCTAAACCGAGAACGCCGCCAGCAAAATTACCCGACCAGGTCTGACCCGTCACCCACGCCGCGCCGTTGCGCACGGCGATTCCAAAGCCGGCATCCACCTGATTGCCGCCGTCGATCAATGCATAATTGATCGTCCCATTGGCGTTCAATTTGACGACAAACACGTCACCGCTGCCGTGATTTCCGCCGCCTGGAAAGTCCGAAGAATAGGTGATCCCGGTCAGATAAGCCGCGCCGCTCTCTACGGCGATGCCGTAACCCCGGTCATCATCTGTTCCGCCCAGCAGCCGGGAATAAACCAACCCGGTACCCGATCCATTCAACGCCAGAGCAAAGGCATCCGTATTCCCCCCCGCAAAAAGATTGGTCGCATCGGTGACCGGAAAATTCGTAGAGGAGGTTTCACCGCCGATATACGCAACTCCGTTTTCCACCGCCACGCTCCAGCCAGTCTCCTGGCTGCTGCCGCCGATATAGGTGGCATACGAGAGGCTGGCGCCGGGCGTCAGCTTGACAGCGAAAACATCCGTCCCATTCAGCGATGTATCGAACGCGCCGGGAGTGGTTGGAAAATCAATCGAAGCGGTTTCACCAACCAGATAAGCCGCTCCGCTGGAATCGACCGCCACATCATGCGCGACATCCCAATTACTTCCGCCCAAAAACGTGCTGTATGCCAGTTTGGCAGATGGGTCCAACGCGGTCAGGTCAGCGGCTTCGCCCACCGGTCTGATTTCCATGCGCCCGGAATCCACCGCGGATGAAGCATCCTGGTTGGAAATATCCGCGCCTTTCCAGACCAGGGACGGCAGGCGCAGCTCGCCCAGATCGGTCTGCGCCAAGGCTCCGGCGGCATCGCCCTTCAATCCATTTGCGCCCTGAACGTGCAGACGCAACCCGCTTGCATCCGCGCCGGTTTGCGTTTCCAGCTCCCAGGTAAAGCCGGTTTCGGTCGAGCGAATGACCAGATCCACCCCCGGAAGCAGATCGCTGTAACGCACTGCTCCCCACAGCGGCAGATTCGCCGCCCACGCTGACGGATCGTTTCCACTCAGTATGGAAACATGCCCGGGCATTCGCTGCTCGGCAGTGAGGCTGGCGTGCGAACTGGCGCCCGGGAAGGTGATCTTCAGGTGAACGCCGCGGCGGGACTCTGCCGGGTGATCCCCTTTCCCGCGCGGCGCAGACGCTTCCAACTGCGTCAGCCAGATCGCGTTCCGGGTTACCTGCATCACGCCGGTCAGACCACGCATGAAATACACAGGCTCGTCGGCGCCCGTGCGCAGGGTTCGATATTCAAAAAAACCCAGCCCTCCCGCAGACGGGGACTCCTGCGCCTGCCATGCCTCCGGCTGCGCAAAAACAACCAGCGGTTGGCTTAGCAGAAAGACAAACGTGATCAGAAGAGAAATGAATTTCTTAATCATGCCGTCCTCCTAATTTTGAATCCTTAATCGATTACCTTTCAGGAGGATTCTGACGGTTCTTCCTTCGAATTAATGCGTAAACGCTGGCACCGATGACGACGATCAGAATCGCCCCCCCAGCCAATACCCCTGTTGACCAACCGCCCTCCTGCAGAGCGGCTGCATCCGTCGGCAACGCGGTAGGCAGAGGTGTGTTCGCGGGTACAGATGCGCCAGCCGGGGTCGCGGTTCCCGAAGCCTCCCCCGTGGACGTGCGTTCCATTACCGGCTGCGTCGGGGTGATCTCTCCCTCCGGTGTGTTTTCGAGTTCGCTGACCCGGGGGGTCAGATTGGGCGTCTCGGTAGGTCGGGGCGTGGCTGTTTTTGCCCGGGTCGCCGT
>JBDKTF010000407.1:0-3946 GCA_039680295.1 Anaerolineaceae bacterium | reverse complement strand
CACTTCCACTGGCGCTTTCAGCGCTGACCGGGTTCCAGCGCGACCGGCTGCTGGATGAAATCGTCAAGCGCATTCCGGTGGGCGTGCCTTATTATGATGAAAATCAGATCACCGATCTTTATGAGCGTGACATTGCCGCCGATTTAATCCGCGAGGCGGCGTTGATTCATCTGCGCGACGAGGTTCCTCACGGCATTGCGGTGCGGATCGACGAATATACCGAACGCGGAGAAACGGGTGCGCACATTGCCGCCACCCTGTTTGTCGAGCGCGATTCCCACAAACCCATTCTCATCGGGCAGGGCGGTGAAATGATCAAACGCATCGGTTCCACAGCGCGCAAGGAAATCGAGAAAATGTCGGAGCGCAAGGTATATCTGGAACTGCGCGTGAAGGTCAACAAAAATTGGCGCGATGACGACAATGCGCTGCGTTTGCTTGGGTTCCATCGCGAGGAAGAATGACGATTCCCTGGCTGGGGTTGTTGGCGCCGCTGGGATGCATGGCACTGGATTGGATCGCGGTTGGGCGCGGCTGGTACCGTCTGAAATACGTTACCAAACCGCTGGCGCTGCTGGCGCTCATCGGGTGGTTTAGCTGGGCGGGCGGCTGGAACACGCCCCAACTGCTCTGGTTTGGGATCGCGCTGGTGGCTTCGCTGGCGGGGGATGTTTTTCTGATGGTTCCCCGCAACCTGTTCATGGGGGGGCTGGTCGCTTTTTGGGTGGCGCACCTGGCGTTCATTGTGGGGTTCAACCCCACCCTGCCGCCGTTTACCTGGGTCAGCGGCGTGCTGGCGTTGGGCGTGGTTTACAACGCCTCAGAGCAGTTCCGTGACCTTCGCCCCGCGGTGCGCAACCATTCGCGCTCAAAATGCTTAAACTGGGGAGTTGTGGTTTACGGCGTGACCATCACGCTCATGCTGCTTTCCACCCTCTACACTTTGCTGCGTCCGGAATGGAATCTTTTCCCCGCTGCGCTGGCGGCTTTGGGCGGTTTGTTGTTTTACCTCTCGGATTCAATGCTGGCGATCGACCGATTTGTGAATCCCATTCGCAATGGAAGGTTATGGGTACGCGTTACCTATCATCTGGGGCAGATGGGGTTGATCGTTGGGGCGGTTCTGGCTTATGTGCATTGAGGTAAAATTCTGCAGGATGTGATGGAAAATCAACGGGCAGCCTCTGGCTGCCCGTGTTTTTTGTCTGCGCTAATGCCCGCTTTTGAGAGGGCGGAAACCTTCTCCCAGCGCTTCGTGCGCTGTGCCGATGACCATAAACGCGTTTGGATCCCCTTCCCGCACCAGCGTTTTTAACTGGCTGACCTCAGAACGCGTCACGACACAATAGAGCACCGGGCGGGATTCGCCGGTGTATGCGCCTGTGCCTGAAAGGATGGTCACGCCGCGTTCCTTCACTTCCATGATTTTTGACGAGACCTCATCGGGGTGGTTGGTGACGATGATGGCGGTGCGGAAGACATCGCTGCCTTCGGTGGAAAATTCCGCTGCCAGCCCGCTGACGTAGATCATCACCAGACCATAAAGCGCCTTTTCCCAGCCAAAGACAAAACCTGCCGCCAGCACCACCAGTGAATCGGTGACCATGTAAGCCTGCGAAATGGAGATCCCCAGACGGTAGTTAAGAATGCGCCCGAGAATATCGCTTCCGCCGCTGGTTCCCTGTCCACGATAGACCAGACCCAATCCGACGCCCAATACCAATCCACCATAGAGGGTGTTTAAGAACAGGTCCGTCGTTACCGGTTCTTTGGGCATAAAAATCACCACGAAGTCGGTCAGGAAAGAGAAAGCGATGACGGAGAACGCCGTGCGCAGCGCAAAGCGTGGACCCCCCAGGAAGCGCCATCCAAGGAAGAAGAGCGGTACATTACCGATGAACACCATCAAACCGATCGGCCAGTCGGTGTAGAAGTTGATCAACTGCGCGGCGCCAGAAATACCGCCGCTGACCAACTGTGCCGGAACCAGAAATAAACGCATGGCAAGCGCCTGTACAAATGCGCCCACCAGAATGAACAGGTAATCGCGCAGCGTTTTCCAGGAAAATTCCAGTTCACCGCCCCATGATTTGAGCGTATCTTTCAACGATAAGTTTGAGTGATTTTGAGTATTCATCGTGTTCCATCCTGCGAAAAAATCCAATCAGAGTTTGATTATACCTGTCTGATGCAGCGATGGGGGTCATGGAATGGATGGATGTTCCTCCCGACTTGTCAATCGTTCAGACAATAGAAAGAATACCCTGGAACGCTGTTCTTATAGGTGTTTTCTTCTATAATGATCGTGTTTCATCATCGACTCCAATGGGGGTCAATCATTTCATCTTAATTGAGGGCAAATCATGAAACGTTTCCTGACAGGTCTGGGATTGGCGCTTCTCTTTCTCATCATGGTGGGCAGTGTGGCGCTGGCGCAAAGCGGGGGGACAGGTGATCGCGATCCCCAGTTCGAACAGCAAATCTATGATCGGCTGGCAAAAATCGATCCGGCGGCAGTGGAGTTGTTCAAAGCGTCCACCGAAGCGCTGGATGCCGGACAGTATGCGGCGGCGAAAACCGGTTACGAGCAGGTGCTTCAGCTGGCGCCCGATTTTCCTGACGCGCTGCGCCGCTTGAGTTATGTAGAAGCCGAGCTGGGAGATGTGGAGAATGCCGAACTGCATGCACGCCGTGCATTGGCGCTGGCGCCCCAACCCGAAAACCAGGCGGGACTGGCGCAGGTATTGCTTGGCACCGGAGATGCTGCCAAATACCCTGAAGCCAAACAACTGGCGCTGGCAGCAACGCAAGCCGAACCAGATGAACTGAGTTATCAGGTTACACTGCTTTCGGTCGCTGCTGAAATGACTGATGTGGATACCCTTCGCACGTCTGCCGACCGGGTGATACAGCTCGCGCCAGAAAGCCCGGTTGGACATTATTTTGCCGGTCTGGTGGCAGCCGAAGATGGCAAATGGGAAAAATCAGAAACCGAATTGCTGCTGGCGCAGCAGTACGGTTTGCCCAAGGAAGTCGTTGACGAAGTGCTTTACAAGAGCGGCATTCATACGCAGGTCGTGATTCGCCGCGTACTGCGTTGGGGATTGTATGCATTGGCGGGCTGGCTGGCGGGTTTATGTCTGCTCTTTTTACTGGGTTCACTGCTTTCACGGCAAACATTGAAAGCAGTGAACCGCGAAATGCTTTCTGGGACGTTTGAAATCAGCAAGGGGGAGCAGACCCTGCGCCGCATCTATCGGGTGGTGATTACGATCACGTCGGTTTATTTTTACCTGTCCATTCCCATTCTAATCATCGTGGTCGTGGGCGTGGTCGCCGGGATCATCTATCTGTTCTTCGTCATCGGTCGGATTCCGGTGAAACTCGCGCTGATCATCCTGATTGCCGGTTTATACACGCTGGTTGCCATTATCCGCAGCCTGTTTTCGCGAGTGAAATTGGGCGATCCGGGGCGACCTGTGTCGCCGGATGAGGCGCCCGATCTGTGGATGCTGGTGCGTGAGGTGGCGCAAAAACTGGGCGCCCGTCCAGTGGATGCAATTTTCCTGACGCCAGCGGTGGAAGTGGCGGTGACCGAACACGGCAGCCTGACCCGTAAACTGAAAGATCAGAGCCAGCGCCAGTTGATTCTGGGGATGGGCGCGCTTTCAACATTGAATCGAGGCGAACTTAAAGCGGTGTTGGCGCATGAATATGGACATTTCAACAACCGCGATACCGCAGGAGGTACGCTTGCCATGCAGGTGGATCATGCGCAGAACATGCTGGCGTATGGTCTGGCTTCACGCGGACTGGCGCGCTGGTACAATCCTGCCTGGTGGTTCCTTAATGGCTACCACCGAATATTCCTGCGCGTGACGCTGGGCGCATCCCGCCTGCAGGAAATTCTGGCGGACCGTTTTGCTGTACTGGCTTATGGGGCGCG
>JBDKTF010000193.1:0-2919 GCA_039680295.1 Anaerolineaceae bacterium | reverse complement strand
GCGCAGCGGCACCGCGAAGGTGGGCGCTGAGCAGCCATCGATGCCGATCAATACATCTTCCGACTGCATGTTGCACATTTCGGCAAAAGTCTGAATGATGCGAACCTGTACAGGGTGTTCTGGATTGAGGTAGTCTTCGATGGGCAGATTGCGCATGCGGGCATGAGCGAGCATGCCGGTGTGTTTCCCTGAACAATTGTGCCGGTTGGGTGTCAATTCTTCGCCGCGCGCGCGCATGGCATCGATCGTCGGCTGATGGCTCAATGGATGTGTGCCGCACATCAGGTCTGATTCTTTGACGCCGATTTTCCGCTGAATGCCGCTTACCACCCGGACATGCTCATCGGTTCCCGAGTGCGAGGCGCAGAGAATGGCAACTTCACGCGCAGAAAGATCGAAATGTTCATCACCACCCATTTCGATGAACGGCAACGCCTGAAATGGCTTGGAACTGGAGCGCATATTGCATACAGCATCCGGGTCGCCGTAACTGGCGACGAGTCTGCCCTGGGTGTCTACCACCGCGATGGAGCCGTAGTGAATTGATTCCACCACGGGACCGCGCGTTACTTCTACAACCGGACGATGATTGGGTGTGGTCATAAACGAGTCCTTTGCAACAGCGATGGATTTATTCTTCGTTTTCAACATTCGCAGAGCGGTAACGGCGTGAGAAGTAATTGCACAAACCCCAACGCAGCCGCTGTGTGTACTGATCCTTGAATTCAGGGCGGATGGTGAAGCGTTTGAGCAGCGCCGGAATGAGGGCATCGGTTTCCTGCGGATCGGCGCCTTTTTCTGCCAGTGCGTTCAACTGCCCGTCAGCGTCTTTCAGATACGCAATTTGCGCATCCACGTCGCGGGCAGCAGCCAGACCACCGCGTCCGGCAACCAGTGTAAAGTCCTGATATTCTTCCTCCTTCAGCAGCTGGAGCGTTTCAACCCAGGTGGGCAGGTCGGCGTTCGCAAAGAAGGGCGGTTGGTCCAGACACAGTGCATCACCCACAAATACCACATGCGCATCGGGCAGGTTTAACCAGATCGCGCCGGTGCTGGGTCCGGGGTGATACTCCATAATCAACGGAGAATCTCCCCATTGAAGCTGGAGACGCTGGTCAAAGGTGATCTCGGGGGGCGCCCAGCGGATGGTCCCTAAACCATTTGCCAGTTCCCAGTCGGCGCCGGTCTCGGCATTTTGTGCCTTGAAGGTGGTGGGGCGAGAGCGGAAGACCTGCGCGGCTTTATCATGCGCCACCACGGTACATTCCATGGCGCGGACACCCAACGTGCGGTCAACGTGCGCGTCCAGATTGATCAATAAACGGTCTACACCGCCGCCAAGATTAAGCAGCGCGGCGCGCCATGATCGAATATCTTCGGGACGGGGGGGAGCATCTACGAGAATCAAACCATGCGGCATCGAGATTGCCCCCAGGGTCACCCCCAAATAGGCAGTTTCGATGTAAATCCCTTTAGAAATTTCCTGCATTTGAACTCCAAGATCAGAGGATACGATTAAGGTATCGGAAGATTGAAATAAAACGTACTGCCGTGTCCGGGTTCGCTTTGAACCCAGATTTTACCACCATGTGCCTCCACGGCGATACGGCAAAATGCCAGACCCAGCCCAATTCCTTTGGGCGAGCCGGGCGCTTCCAGACGCACAAATTTGTTGAAGATATGTTCATCTTCACCGGCGGGAATGCCGGGACCGCTGTCTTCCACCGAAACCTGCATCCGCTTCCCGTCGCGTACCACCCCCAGATAAATGGTGGAGCCCATACCTGAATATTTGGAGGCGTTTTCAAGCAAATTGATGAGCACACGGCGGATCATATCAGAATCGATCGACAGATGGGGTATATTTTCGTCTTCCATCAGTTCCAGCATCTGCTCTTTGCTGTCAAAGGCGGGCTGCACCGTTTCGACAGCTTCATGCACCAGTGTCAACATGTCGGTTTCACGCTGATTGGTGATGGGCATGCCTGCTTCGAGGCGGCGCATATCGAGCAGAGAACTGATCAAGCGTTGGATACGATCGGTGGATCGTCTGGCGATTGCCAGAACGGTTTGCAGCGAATCCTGCTGATCGGTTGGAAGGAGCGAACTGAGCACATCCAGGCTGGAAACCACGTTTGCCAGCGGCGAACGCAGATCATGATAGATCATGGCGATCAGATCTTCACGCATGGTATCCAGTTTTTTACGCTCAGAGATATCGCGCAGCGTCCACTGTAAGGTATCTGTGCCTTCGAAATTGACCCGGCGCACCATCACCTGCACGGGTAAACCGGCAGAAGGGGGCAGCGTCAGCTCTGATTCATAGCTGAGCGTGCGGTCTTTGGATAGATTTTGAAATCCTTCACCCACAATTTCTGGTTGAAGGGCGTGAATCTGGCTGATGGTCTGGATTTGGAGTGTGTCTTCATCCGGCTGGAAAGTAAGCAGCGCTTTGCGATTGGCTTCCAGAATCCGTCCCTGCATATCGGTAATGACCAGCGCATCGATGCTGTCTTCAAACAATTCGTGGTAGCGCCGGTGCGCCGATTCCAGCCGTTCGTAAAGCTGGGCGTTTGCCAGCGCGGTGCCTGCCAGACTGCCGATGCCGGTGAGCACCAGGAGCGCATCCGAATTGAACGCATCCCCTTTGGGGTTGACGGCTTCCAGAATGCCGATGGTCTGTCCGGCGGTCTGTACCGGAACGCACACGAGCGCGCGGGCATCCAATCCGATCAATGGGGCGGCATCGGCGGGCGGAATGGGAGAAAGGATCACGCCCTGCCCATCGCTGGCGACCCGTCCTGCCACGCCCGATCCCAATGGAATGTGTTTACCCAACAGTGGTTCGACGCCTTTTCCGGTTGCGGCGCGCATCACCAGATCCTGCTTTTCTTCATCCATCAACGCCAGAAGAACAAC
>JBDKTF010000170.1:0-1726 GCA_039680295.1 Anaerolineaceae bacterium | reverse complement strand
TGGTGGCGGAATTCTGCCAGTACGTCATTCTGGGTCACTCTGAGCGCCGTACTTATTTTGGCGAAACGGATGAAAGCGTCAACCGCAAAACCCTGGCAGCGCTGGCAAATGGCTTGATTCCGATTGTATGTGTGGGCGAGACGTTGTCTGAAAATGAAGCCGGTCAGACAGGCGCTGTGATCGAACGGCAGGTGCGTGAAGGATTGAAGAATCTGCCCGTGGAAAAAATTGGCGCCGTTGTGATTGCCTATGAACCCGTCTGGGCGATCGGCACCGGCAAAGCCTGTGCGCCGGTTCCGGCGAACGATGTCGTGGCGAAAATGATTCGCCCGGCGTTTGCGGCTCTCTACGGCGCCGAAGCTGCGCAGGCAGTGCGGGTGCTTTATGGCGGTTCGGTTACGGGCGCCAATGCGGCGGATTTCTTCACCCAGCCGGATATTGACGGCGCGTTGGTGGGCGGCGCCAGCATGAAACCCGATTTCATTCAGATCGTACGCGCTGCGGTGGGATGAGCGGATCGAATTTCGATGGGTTGTTGGGACTGCCGCTGTTGCTGGCAGTCCTGATTTTCTGCCAGAGGCGCCTGCACCGGGAGATGCAGGCGTTTTTTCTGGTGGTCACTCGCAGCCCGGCGGCGGCGATTGTTCTCTTTTCGTTGATATTTCTACCCGGCGTTGTGCTGCACGAAGGCAGCCATTTTCTGATGGCGTGGCTGCTGCGGGTGCGCACGGGGCGGGTTTCGCTGCTGCCTCAGCCGCTGCCCGACGGTAAATTACAGTTGGGTTTCGTAGAAACTGCTTCAACGGATTATTTCCGTGATGCGTGGATTGGAGCGGCGCCGCTGATTACCGGCGGTCTGGCGTTGGCGTGGATTGCCCGCAACCGATTGGGCATGGCGCCGATCGGGGAGCATTTGCTGGCGGGAGATTTTTCAACGGTGTGGCAGGGCGTTCAGGCGCTGCCTTCTGCGCCGGATTTCTGGATCTGGTTCTATCTCATGTTTGCCATCAGCAGCACGTTTCTCCCTTCCGCTTCCGACAGGCGTGCCTGGCTGCCCTTTGGATTGACTTTTGCACTGTTGATCGGGGCGGCGGTTCTGGCAGGCGCTGGAAACTGGATGATGGTGAATCTGGCGCCGGTGTTCAACCGTGGTGTATGGGCGCTCAATGCCGTGTTCGCGGTCAGTCTGGCTGTGTCGGTGCTTTTGTGGCTCCCCTTCTGGCTGCTGCACCGGATTGCGACGCGAATCACCGGATTCGATGCCGCATAAGACAGGCAATTGGATTTAAAAACACACAGGTCGCTTCTTGTGGAAGGACCTGCGTGCTTCTTTTTATATCAGGAACTATCGATCAGGGATTGACGCGGGTAAGCGCGATGGAAACGTTTGGCAGCCCGCTGGTTGGTTCGGGGCTGAGGGTAAGCACATCACCGGAGCACTGCGCAGTCAGATAGGAGGTGGTCTGTCCGTCTGCGCCAAACCAGGCATAACTGGTCAGTGTGTTGAGCTGATCCTGGGGAACCAGATCTTTGCCCGCCAGGGTCACGCGGGCGCTCAAACCGCTGGTATCTGGATTGAAGAAACCAATTCGATCACCTTCGATCTGGTACATGGCGGTGGAACCACCTGCGAGACTGACCACCAGCGGCACGGTTAAAATGCTGTATTTGGCGTCCAGATTGATCTGGTAATCGCTGGACGTCAATGATACGCTGCCATCCGATT
>JBDKTF010000017.1:0-4979 GCA_039680295.1 Anaerolineaceae bacterium | reverse complement strand
TTCGGGCAGATCTGGCGCCAGCAGATGAAAGTCCTTCAACCGCTCAAACTGCGGCTGCCACATCCGGCTGCTCAATCCGCCGCCGTGCAGTAAGAGAATGGTGGGAGTGTTTTCCGCGCCCGCTTCCTGTGTACAGAGCATGTGTCACCTCGGTCTCTCGGGTTTCAATGAATGAAATGAGTATATCACGCCGCGAACCCTGGGGGAATTTGTAGACGCGGTGTTTCATCGACGCAGATCATTCCAAAATTTTTCGTTTTCAACCGGCTCTCCCGGTTTTTCTGTGTTCACTGCACTGATTCCACAACCGCGGGGAAGGCGCCTTCAGACCGCGATTCGTCTAATCCACCTCGAATGCGGTATAATTAGAGATTGCTGGAGTTACACTTAATAAAAGGAAGCACGCACTTATGGATATTGGCAATATTGAACACGTAGACATCGATCACCAGATGCGTAGCGCATACCTCGATTACGCCATGAGCGTCATCGTTGCCCGTGCCCTGCCCGATGCCCGCGATGGACTGAAACCCGTCCATCGCCGCATTTTGTTTGGCATGTACGATATGGGTAGCCGTTCCAATACCGCCTACAAAAAGTCCGCCCGTATCGTCGGTGAAGTGCTGGGCAAATACCATCCCCACGGCGATCTCTCGGTCTATGACGCCATGGCGCGTATGGCGCAGGATTTCTCCATGCGCTACCTGTTTGTGGATGGACAGGGTAACTTCGGTTCGGTGGATGGCGACTCCCCTGCTGCCATGCGTTATACCGAAGCGCGTTTATCGCGCATTGCGGAAGAAATGCTGGTGGATATCGACAAGGAGACTGTGGAATTCGCCGACAACTTCGACGGCTCCCTGCAGGAACCGATGGTGCTGCCCGCCCGTTTGCCTAACCTGCTGCTCAACGGTTCGTCCGGCATCGCCGTAGGCATGGCGACCAATATCCCCCCGCATAACCTGCGTGAACTCTCGAACGCCATCACCTATCTTATTGATCATTATGATGAGATGGATGAAATCACCGCGGACATGCTCATGGAGCATGTGCCCGGACCCGACTTCCCTACGGGCGGCGTGATCGTGGGACGCGAGGGCATCCGGCAGGCATACAGCACCGGTCGCGGACGCATCGTGCTGCGCGGTCTGGCGCACATCGAAGAGATGAAGGGCGGGCGTCACGCCATTGTTGTTACTGAAATTCCCTATCAGGTCAATAAATCCACGCTCATCGAGCGCATCGCTGATCTGGTGCATGAGGGGCGCATCGATATGATCTCGGATTTGCGCGACGAATCCGATCGGCGCGGCATGAGCATCGTCATCGAGCTCAAACGCGGCGCCCAACCCAAGCAGGTCCTCAACCAGCTCTTTAAATACACAGCGCTTCAATCGACCTTTGGCGTGCAGCTCCTGGCGCTGGTGAATAACGAACCGCGCACGCTGTCGCTCAAACGCTCGCTGCAAATCTTCATCGAGCATCGCCTGCAGGTCATCACCCGCCGGTCAGAATTTGACCTTCGTAAGGCGCGCGCCCGCCAGCACATTCTGGATGGATTACTTATCGCCCTGAACAACCTTGACGCGGTGATCGAAACCATCCGCCGTGCTCCCGACGCTGATGTCGCCAAAGTACAGTTGATGGAACGCTTCAAGCTCACTGATGTTCAGGCGCAAGCCATCCTCGACCTCCAATTGCGCCGCCTGGCTGCCCTGGAGCGCCAGAAGATCGAAGCCGAACACCGCGAGACCCAGGTACGAATCAATTATCTCGAAGATCTGCTCTCCAATCCCCAGAAGATTCTGGGGGTGATCAAAGACGATCTGACGGAACTCAGTGAAAAATACGGCGATGACCGCCGCACGCATATTGCCATTGACGCGACCGAAGATTTCAGCGTGGAAGACCTGGTGGCAGACGAAGCCACCCTCATCACCATCACCCAGCGCGGTTATATCAAACGCGTTGCCGCCGCCACCTACCGCACCCAGGCGCGCGGTGGGCGCGGTGTGACCGGGCAGGCAGTGCGTCAGGAAGATGAAGTTCTCACCCTGCTCCCCGCCCGCACGCTGGACACCGTTTTATTCTTCACAGATCACGGCAAGGTGTATTCCGAAAAGACCTACCAGATCCCGGACGCCGGACGCACTGATCGCGGCACTCCTGTAGTGAATATTCTAGCGCTGGATGCCGACGAAAAGATCACCGAAGCCGTGGTGGTTTCGGATTTCAACGCCGCCAACTACATTACCATGGCAACCCGTAGGGGACGGATCAAACGCGTGTCGCTGTCTGAATTTGCCAGCGTGCGCGCATCCGGTTTGATCGCCATCAATCTCGATTCCGGCGACCAGCTCGGCTGGGTGCGCCTGACCAGCGGCAAGGATGATCTCATTCTGGTCACTGCCAGAGGACGCGCCGTACGCTTCGTCGAAAAAGAAGTCCGCGCCATGGGACGCACCGCAGCCGGTGTCACCGGCATTCGCCTTGCCGCAGGCGACCAGATGGCGGGTCTGGAAGTGGCAGAACCCGACGGCAGTTTGCTGGTCGTCACCGAGAAGGGCTTCGGAAAGCGCACCCCGCTGACCGACTACCCCGTCAAGGGACGCGCCACCAGCGGTGTGCTCACCATCGATCAGAAAAGTCTGGGGACCATCGGGAAGATCAGCAGTATTCGCGTCGTGCAGGATAACGACGATCTTACCCTGATTTCATCCAACGGCGTGGTGCTGCGCGTCAAGGTCAAAACGGTGCATTTGAGTGGTCGCGCCACCCGCGGCGTCCATCTGATGAACCTGGATGACGGCGACACGGTGGCGGCTGTTGCCCGCATTATCGAACCCGTTGCCAGCCCTCAAGAAAAAGAAGCCCAATCATAAATAACGATACGCCCCCTGGATTTGAAAAATTCCAGGGGGTTTTTATGCATCCCTTTCTTGGGATTCGTTCGTGTTTTTTGTTTTTCTTGGTATTCTTCGTATCTTTGTGGTTCGTTTTTTTCTATCTTAATCCCATTCGCGCTTTGTTGTCTTTCTTCGCGCCTTTGTGTCGCCCGTTTTTTTACATAATCGGCAGAACCACTCTTTCGGTCACCAGCAGACAGAAGGTGCCCAGCAGGCAGATCATCAGGAAGAGCAGCAGCGCAATGACGAAGCGTTGAGCGGGGGTCATGCCCAGAAACGGTCGAGAAGGTTTGGCGGGTTTCTTTGACAGTTCCTCAGGAACAGGTTCCTCCTCCACAAAACTGGCTTCGTCGCGTAAATTATCCAGCATCAAAACACCTCCACAAAGATTCGATCGGTCGCCCTCCGGCTACCGCAAATGTACGTCACCCACGTCCACGCTGATGACTGCGCCCCCCTCGGTTTCCAGCCGAAGCTGACCATCTTCCGCCACGCCCAGCACCCGCCCGGTCTGTTTGCCGGTGATGCCGTTGCCCACCTGCACCCATTCGCCGAGAAAAGCCAGCCGCGCATTCCAATCTGATAAAAATTCATCGCTCCCAAGCATCGGACGGCGGGCAATCAGTGCCGCCAACACCGCATGGAGAAATTGTACACGATCTACAGATTTACCGCACGCGCTTTCCACACACGAAGCTGGAAAGATCACTTCGTCTTCCGGCGGTACTGCATCGGGTGCAATATTGATGCCGATCCCTACGATCAGCGCAGGCATCGCATCCCCGGTCCACTGGCTTTCCACCAGAATTCCCGCCAGTTTGCGCCGCCCCACCAGCACGTCGTTTGGCCATTTGACCTGTCCGCTTACATCGCAAACATCTTGCAGCGCGTCGCAGACTGCCACAGCACCCCACGGCGCAAATCGCGGCAGATATTTCACTTCTTCCTGTGAAAGTCTTAACACCAGACTGAACGCCAGCGACACACCCGGGCGCGTCACCCACTGTCTGCCCAAACGCCCCCGTCCGCTGGTCTGTTGATCGGCAATCACCAACGCGAAATCGGGAGCCGCTTCTTCTGCCCACTGGCTCGCCAGATCATTGGTGCTGCCCGCAGACGGGTAATAGCGCACGCCGCCCAGCGGCAGATCCGATAACGCCTGTTCCAGTTCAGTCTGGTTCATCATCATATTTGATCAACGGCGGCGACCAACGGTTTTGGCGATCGCCAGCAGAATCACCGATCCCAAGACCGCCACGGCAAAACTGCTCAGGTTGAAGCCAAATGTGAACGAATTTCCGCTCAGCAGCCCCCACACCAAACCGCCGATCCCCGCACCGACAACCCCGACCACAATATCCATCAGCAATCCCTGACGGCGGTTGGTACCGCTGATCAGGCTCGCCACCCAACCCGCAATGGCGCCAAAAATAATCCAGGAAAGGATGTTCATTGTTCTTCTCCTCTTCAATGTCTTCCCCTGCAACGGGGATATCACCACCCATTTTACCGCGAAAGTTTGGACACGGGAACCAGCAGCAGCGGTCGGCGCACCTGCGCCAGGATCTTCGGCAGCAAACTCCCTGCCCAAAACGCGTTCATGCCCGCCTTGCCGTGCGTGCCCAGCACTACCAGCTCAGCGCCGATGTCGTTCGCCGCGCGTCCAATTTCTCCTGCCGGATCACCGCGGCTGACTTCTCCGCTCACTGGAATGCCATCTTCCGACAACATGACTTCTTTCTCCCGCAAGTATTCCAGCGCCGCTTCGGCATTCAAATCCAGCATCGCAGCCGTTGCGCCGGGCAGCAGAATCCCCGCGGCAGCCCGTTCGCCGCTCAATTTGCCAGGGGTCGGCACTGCCACCATCAAATGCAGCGAAGCGCCGCAGCTTTTCGCCATCATTGCTGCCTGGTGAAGACTTTGCTCGTGTTCGGGGTTCCCATCCAGGGGAACCAGAAACTTTCCGCAGAAAAGGTGTATCTCGCCACCCTGAGGCGCCGGGGGAACCAGCAGCACCGCCACTTTTTGCTGCGAAATGACCTGCTGGGCAATGCTGCCGAACATAAAATCATG
>JBDKTF010000238.1:0-2179 GCA_039680295.1 Anaerolineaceae bacterium | reverse complement strand
ACGGGGTACGTTTGAACTTCATCAAACATCACATTTTCCCCATGCAGGTGAAGCATGTTCAACCATAAAGGACGACATGCCTCGAGAATCTGCATATCGTATGCTTTACCAAATTCAGTGAATTCGCTGGGGGTGAGCAATCCATACTGCGCGTGTTGGACTGCGTAAAAAATACCATCGATGCCCAGGTCCATTGCGGCTTCCAGATAACCGAGGATGGATTGGGTGATGACTTTCAGACCGGCATGCAGCGCATCGGGATACTGGCGCATCTGGACGAGTAATTGTTCGCCGCCAACCAGGTTTTTTGCCTGTGCCATCGGGCTGAATATGGTTTGCAAAACCGGCGTGTGGGGCTTCATTTCGTGAACAATGGTTTGAAGTGCAGTGAGTTCTGATGCCAGACTGCCTTTATGTGGATCGAGAACGGTTAATTTTGTCCAGTCATCTGGATGGAGGATGACACGCTTCGTATAGTCACGAGTTCCTTCTGCGCTACCGTTCCATTGGTCTATTGCGCCCCAATCACGCAGGCAGAACGATGAAGATGGGGTAACTTTTACCAGGTCAAAATCATGCTGATGTTGAAAAGCGATCACCGCCGCAGCAAATTGATCTGAAGATTGATCATCCACAGGAAAATGCCGCCAGAGAGCCACCGGAACCCGGTTCATTTTAATCCCCGAGAGGCAGGTTTCCATTCGTTCGCGATGATTCATATGAACCTCCTCATCAGCACAGAGATTTCTTCTTCTTCCGTTTTCTGGTCCTGGATATAATTTGTCATGAATTTTGAACGACGCATCCGAAGAGCCATGGGTGCAACGTCGCGAAGATCTTCAGGCTCCACCACCGATCGATTATCTGCGGCAGCACGAGAACGGGCTGCTTCGAACAGAGTGATTTCTGCGCGGAGTGAATCAATTCCGGTTGCATTGACCATTTGAATACCCGCTCTGGCAAGATTATCCGGCAGTGTGACCCGGCGCAGAACTTGCTGGGCGGTCTGAATTTCATCGCGGAGTGTATTGATTTCAATCGAATAATTAGCGATCATTTGCCGTGGATTGGTGACATAAGCATGGACTCGCCGATAGGCTTCGAGGCGTTCATCCGGTTCTTTCAATCCTTCCACGATAATGCGCAGCCCGAATCGGTCCATGATCTGCGGACGCAGATTGCCTTCTTCAGGATTCATGGATCCGATCAAGAGGAAGCGGGAATTGTACGTGGCAGAAACAGGACCGCGGCGTACGGTATATATTCCCTGGGCTGCGGCATCCAGAATTGAATCGATGATTTCATCAGAGAGCAAATTGACTTCATCTACAAAGAGGATATTGCGATCTGCCTGCGCCAGGATACCTCGGTGCAAACGAAGGCGCTCGTGTACGAGCGCACGTTCATCCAACCCGCCAATCACGTCTTCCAGATTGGCATTTAACGGCAATTCAACGAGGCGTACCCGGTCTTCAATAGTCAGGGGCTTGCCTTCGGCGTATTTTCGGGCGCAATCCGGACAGATGGCATCGATACCCCCCGATTCCACGTCTTCGGGCATACAGCCATAAAAGCAAGCAGAACGGGTGACATTGGGTAGAAGATCCAGCAACGATCGAACGGCTGTGGTTTTTCCGGTTCCACGCGGACCGATCAGTAAAACGCCCCCGATGGATGGATTGATCAGGGAAAGCAGCAAACCCAATTTCATTTCTGGTTGACCAACCAATGCCAGAAATGGAAACGGAAGCGCCTCTGCCAGCCCCGCTTCACCTTCCGGAGACAGGTATTCCAAATTCCGTCCGGAAACAAGGTCGACCAATTCGCGGAGTGAACTTACGGTTGGTTTTGATTCTTCGTCAACAGGCGGAATGGGGGGAATATCCATGTTTTGCTTTAACCCGCTATTCTCAATCCATGTCTTCTTTCAACTCACCCGAATCCATTGGATGCAGGCGCTGCGGCTGTTCCATGAGCACATCCATGATATTAAAACCCAATTCTGACATCATTGGCGCAAGCGGAAAGTTGGCTGGTGGATAGACCCTGGGTGGTTCGGGAGGAGGTGTCAGGCGGGGTATGGTCTCTTCAGAGACGCGTCTACATAATATTCGCTGATCTTTGGAAAGGTCGCCGACATAAACGCCCAGTACTGAGAATACTTTGCGTTCATTGTTGA
>JBDKTF010000480.1:0-2584 GCA_039680295.1 Anaerolineaceae bacterium | reverse complement strand
TCCCCTGGTCAAACCCAGAATGATCGGATGGGCTTTGTAATTTTAGTCTTGGCGAACCCTCACCTCAGCGATACAATTCTTACCATGAATATCGAAAAACCCACCCTGCTTCTGGATACGCTGCGTGTTCGTAACAATATCCATCGTATGGCTGAGATCTCCCGCAATCAATCGGTGCGATTTCGTCCTCACTTTAAAACACATCAGTCGATTGAAATTGGCGAATGGTTCCGTGAAGAAAATGTACGGCAGATTACCGTTTCTTCTGTGGACATGGCGATGTATTTCGCCGGAGCCGGTTGGAGTGATATTCTGATTGCGTTTCCGGTGAACATTTTGCAGATTCGTCAGATCAACGAGCTGGCAGCCATGGTTCATCTGGGCTTGCTGGTGGAGTCGATGGAGACGCTCGAATTTCTAAAAGAGAATCTGACGCATGGTGTGGATATCTGGATCAAGGTGGATGTTGGCGCGCATCGTACCGGCATCGGTTGGGATCAGACGGATGTGATTGCAGAACTGGCGCATGTCATTTCACAGTCGCCCCGCATGGTGTTTCGAGGGCTGCTGACCCATGCCGGACACACCTATACCGCCCGATCCAGAGATGAAATCCGGCGCATCTCCAATGACGCGGTGGACAAGATTACGAATGCGCGCAACAGCCTGCAGGAAAAAGGGTTGGCGCCGGTGGAAGTATCCATTGGGGATACGCCGGGGTGTACCCTGGGGGTGGGATTGGACCGCGTGGACGAGATTCGTCCGGGAAATTTTGTGTTTTATGATTTAATGCAGCTTCAAATTGGATCGTGCACACCGGCAGATATTGCTGCCGTGGTTGCATGCCCGGTGGTGGCGCGGCATTTGGAGAGAAATGAACTGGTTCTCTACGGGGGCGCCATTCATCTGTCGAAAGAATATTTAACCCTTGAGAATGGTCAACATTCATACGGCGCCGTCTGTCGGCTGACCCCGAATGGGTGGGGTTCCATCGAGAACGGAGTGTGGGTGAAATCATTGTCGCAGGAACATGGGATCGTGCGGGGACCCAAAGAATTCATCCAGCAAGTGAAGGTGGGGGATGTTCTGGCAGTCGTTCCAGTGCATTCGTGTCTGACGGTGAATTTGATGAAGCGTTATCAAACGCTGACGGGCGAAACCATTCTGACACTCGAAGCAGGAGAATGGTAGCGTCGGGTATTCAACATTATGGTGTAGAAATATCCGGAAGAATGCAACTATACATTTTCCCTGAAATATGATAAAAAATCTACATAAACCTGTGCAATCGGAGTGAATTTCTCTCTTACAGGTAATTTAGAAATAGGTGATGCTATGTTATTGGACCGGTACAACCGCCCCATCAATTACTTGCGTATTTCTGTAACAGATCGGTGTAATTTCCGCTGTGTTTACTGCATGCCCCCCAGCGGAGTGGTCTGGCGTGATCATGCTGATATGCTGACCTATGAAGAAATCACCGAAATTGTGAAAGTGGCGGCAAAGGAAGGGGTTACCCGCATTCGTCTGACAGGCGGCGAACCACTCGTGCGAAGGAACCTTCCGGAATTAATCCATTCGCTCGCAGAGATCCCTGGTTTGGAAGATATCAGCCTGACCACCAACGCGACATTGTTGGAGGAACTGGCAGCACCGCTGGCTGAAGCCGGATTGAATCGGGTGAATGTCAGCCTGGACACCTTGGATGGAGAGAAATTTGCTCGTATCACCCGAAAGGGCTCTCTGGATAAGGCGCTGCGGGGCATTCAGGCGGCTGAATCAGCGGGCTTGAATCCCATCAAGTTGAATGCGGTGGTTGTGCGTGGTGTGAACGACGACGAGTTAATTGATCTGGCACGTCTGACGATGGATCACAACTGGCAGATACGCTTCATCGAATTGATGCCTGTGAGCAATACTGAAGATTGGGGTTTTGGTTTTCCGCAGGCAGGCGACCGGTACGTATCTGTGCAGGAGATGCACACCATTCTGGCGCCACTGGGTCTGGGTCCCGCGGAAGAAGAAAATGGGAATGGACCGGCGCGGTATTTCCGTATTCCCGGCGCGAAGTCAATCGTCGGTTTTATCTCGCCACTGGGAGAGCATTTCTGTTCCACCTGCAACCGTTTGCGGTTAACGGCGGACGGAAATTTGCGCCCGTGCCTGCTGAACGACGTCGAAATCCCGCTTCGTGATGCATTGCGGGCAGGAGAAGATATTCTTCCTTACCTGAAACGGGCGTTGGATTTGAAACCCGAGGGACATGAAAACGCCGTTACCGAATTTCATACCAATCGGCTGATGGCGCAAATCGGAGGTTGAGCTGACGTCTGCAAGGGAGGATACGTGGACGATGCAGTGATCGAGAAAGTCAGTTCTCAGGGGATCCATTATGTAGAATGCCAAACCGCCGGTTCGCCGGCGGTTTTACTGATTCACGGATTGGGCGCCAATCGGTTGAGCTGGCAATATCAGATGGAGGCACTGGCGAAAGCCGGCTGCCGCTGCATCGCTCCTGATTTGCCGGGCTTTGGGAGTTCCCCCGCAGGAAAAGGACATTTGCGCATTTCAAAACTGGCAGACA